>SKJA01000046.1 GCA_007116105.1 Candidatus Izemoplasma sp. | reverse complement strand
TTATGTCTTTAAGTACCTCCGCTTTAGAAGATATGACTTTTAAATGTGTGGGGTCAATGTCAAATTGCACCATAGTTTACTGGTGGTTTAACAAGAGAAGAAAGCCATTCCTAACACATTCATGAAACCGTTTTAGTTTAATTTACTTATTTTATTGAATATTTACTAAATTTATGGTAAAACTGAATTAAGTAAACGATTACACATAGACAGGAGGCCATTATGGGTAAATATACCATTGGGGTCGATTTTGGTACTTTATCAGGTAGAGCCGTGCTTGTGTCGCTTGAACAAGGCGATGTCATTGCGTCAGAAGTCCTGAATTATGAAAGCGGTGTTATCGAGGAAGTTATCCCGCAAACCACGGTTCGCTTGGGCATTGACTATGCTTTACAAGACCCAAAAGATTACTTAGAGGTGCTTTCTGTTACCATCCCTAAAGTACTTGAAAAAAGTGGTGTCGACAAAGCCGATGTGATTGGTTTGGCCATCGATTTCACTGCCTGCACACTTGTGCCGGTGGATGCAAACAACACCCCACTATCCTTTCTTGATTCGTGGCGCGAACATCCACACGCTTGGACAAAACTGTGGAAGCATCATGCGGCTCAAAAATATGCCGATCAGCTCAATGCCTTAGCGCATGAAACCCATGAGTCTTGGATTCACCGTTATGGAGGTAAGATTTCATCTGAATGGCTCTTCCCTAAAGTGATGCAAGTGTGTGTGGAAGCGCCTGAGATTTATGAGGCGACGGATAACTTTATCGAAGCTGCGGATTGGGTCATCAGTCAATTGACAGGGAATGTCATTCGCAACACCTGCACCCTCGGATATAAAGCCATTTATCACCATCAAGAAGGCTTTCCAAGTCCTGCATTTTTTAAACAATTAGACCCACGTCTTGAACACGTGGTCAACGATAAAATCAAAGGTGAGATCAAAGCGGTCGGTGAAAAAGCCGGCACACTTCTCCCAGAGTGGGCGACACGATTAGGGCTTCTACCCAGCACCGCGGTGGCCGTGGCAAACGTGGATGCGCATGTCAGTGCACCAGCGGTTAACACGGTTAAACCAGGCCAAATGTTGATGATCATGGGCACCTCAACGTGCGACATTTTACTGGGTGACCAAGAAAAATCGGTACCAGGCATCTGTGGCGTGGTCTATGATGGCGTGATTCCCGGATATTTTGGGTATGAGTCTGGTCAATCGGCCGTTGGGGACATCTTCGGCTGGTTTACGGAAAACTACATTGATTCAAACATTACGCACGCTGCGGCTTCTAAAGGCTTGACGGTTCATGCGTATTTAGAAGAAGAAGCCTCAAAGCTTCGCGTCGGTGAATCAGGGCTGTTAAGTCTTGATTGGAATGGTGGAAACCGATCCATCCTCGTGGACGTGGACGTGAGCGGAATCATCTTTGGTTTGACGCTGGCGACGAAACCTCATGAACTTTACCGGGCGTTGATTGAAAGTACAGCCTTTGGCAAACGGATCATCATTGACAACTACGAAGCCCATGGTGTGCCTGTGGATGAAGTGTATGTGTGTGGGGGCTTACCGAATAAAAACAAGCTCTTGTTACAAATTTATGCGGATGTGCTCAATCGCGAGATTAAAATGGCGGATTCAGAACATACTCCAGCGTTGGGCTCAGCCATGTTTGCGGCTGTTGCGGCCCATGACATGGGTGGATACGCTTCGATTTTTGAAGCCGCAGCAAAGATGGCCAAAGTTAAAGAAGAGACCATCAAGCCGATTCCTGAAAATGTTGAACGGTATGAAGCACTCTACCAAGAGTTTAAACAACTTCATGACCAGTTTGGTTATGGTGACACCGTGCTCAAACGACTGAAGAGAATGAGAGGATAAAGACATGATGAAACGCTATCGCTACTGGTTTGTGGTGGGCACCCAACACCTCTATGGCAGTGACATCTTTGACATCATTGAAGCGCGCGCTAAGACGATGGTTGAGGTGTTTAACCAAAAAGTTCAACCGTTTGCGGACATTGAGTTTAAAGCTTTATTAAAAACGAGTGACGAAATCACCGCCTGCTTTGAAGCGGCCAATCACGACCCTGAGGTTGCTGGGGTGATGACTTGGATGCACACATTCTCACCGTCTAAAATGTGGATTAAGGGACTGGCACTGATGCAAAAACCGATTTTGCATTTGCACACCCAGTTCAACGCTAAAATTCCTTGGGATGCGATTGACATGGATTTCATGAATCTTAATCAAAGTGCCCATGGTGACCGCGAACATGCACATTTATACACCAAGATGAAAAAACCACGACACGTGGTCTCAGGACATTATGAAGACCCTTATGTGTTAGAACAAATCAAACGTTTCACACGCGTCAGTGCAGGGATCATGGAAAGTCGCCATTTAAACGTCATTCGCTTTGGCGATAACATGCGTCATGTGGCGGTCACCGAAGGGGACAAAGTCAGCGCAAGCATTCAGTTTGGTTGGCATGTCAACACCTATCCTGTGGGTGACCTTGCGGATGAACTTAAAAAAGTCACCCAAAACGAACTTCGCGAACAACTCACAAAATACGACCAACGCTACCACTCAAATACCGATCAAGAAGATGCTGTGATCTATCAAGCAAAGCTTCAAGTTGGCATCCGTAAACTGCTCGATCGTCACAACGCCAAAGCGTTCACCACCACGTTTGAAGATTTACATGGGCTTAAACAACTCCCTGGTCTAGCCGCTCAAGATTTAATGTTTGAAGGCTATGGGTTTGGCGCTGAGGGTGATTGGAAGACAGCCGCACTGCTAAGAATCATTAAACTGATGACCAACGGTGAGGCGAAAGGTTCTTCCTTTATGGAAGACTATACCTATCATTTTGAAGGTGGCGAGGGTTTTGTCTTAGGTGCTCACATGCTTGAAGTGTGTCCTTCGATTGCGTCCGATACGCCCCGTATTGAAGTGCATCCACTGGGTATTGGTGGAAAAGAAGACCCTGCACGTTTAATATTTGAAGGCCGTGAAGGCGAAGCCGTACAAGTGTCGTTGATTGATCTAGGCGACCGTTACCGTTTAATTGTGACCGATTGTGAAGCCATCACACCCTTTGAAAAAATGCCGAAACTTCCTGTTGCCGCAGCCATGTGGCGCTTGAAACCAAACTTCTCAGTGGCGACTGAAGCCTGGCTTTATGCCGGAGGAGCCCATCACACGGTGATGAGCTACGATGTGGATGCGCAAATGTTAGAAATGTTTGCACAGTTTATGGGCATTGAGTTTATCCACATTCACCAACACACCAACCTCTCCGACCTAAAACGCCAGCTCGGGCAAGGGTAAACGCGATGTTAGACGCCTTGAAACAGCGCGTATTTGACGCCAACATGGCGCTCAAACAAGAAGGTTTGGTGGTGCTCACGTGGGGGAACGCTTCGGCGTATGACCCAGAAACAGGTCTCGTCGTCATAAAACCGAGTGGCGTTGCCTACGCCACGATGAAGGTTGAGGATATGGTGGTGGTTGATCTACACGGCAGGGTTGTAGAAGGGGTGTTAAACCCATCTTCAGACACCCCGACACATCTAAGACTCTATCAACGCTTTCCAGAACTTCGGGGCATTGTTCACACACATTCAAGGTGGGCTACCGTGTTTGCGCAAGCCGCTCAATCGATTGCACCTCTGGGCACCACGCATGCGGACTATTTCGAAGGTCCCATCCCCGTGACTCAAGCGATGAGCCAAGCGCAGATTGACGATCGTTACGAACACCACACCGCCATCGTCATTGAAGAGGCTTTTGAAGGGACCCATCCTTTAAACATTCCCGCGGTGCTGGTGAAAGAACATGGCCCGTTCACCTTTGGAAAGTCAGTAGAAGAAGCCTTGATGCATGCGATTGTTTTAGAAGAAGTGGCCTTTATGGCCTATCATGCGAAAACCTTGAATCCTTTACTGACCAGCATGGATTCACAGCTACATAAGAAACATTACAACCGTAAACATGGTGCACACGCCTATTACGGGCAAAAAAAGTAACACATCCTTAAGGTATTTCCAATTTCTTCGGAAATTGTGGTATAAAAAAACTAAAAAAAAGAGGGTAGATTTATGAAGAAAATCATGGCATTAACCATTGCATTTGTTGCTTTGTTTGTTTTAGCAGCATGTGGTGGTGGCAGTACTCCAGACATCGGCATCTCGATGCCTACCACAGCGTCGACTCGTTGGATTTCTGACGGCGAATCGATGAAAGAACAATTTGAAGAGCTTGGCTATGAAGTTATTTTAGAGTATGCTCAAGATAACATCACCACGCAAGTCAACCAAATTGAGAACATGGTCACCCAAGGGGTTAAAATCCTCATCATTGCGGCCATTGACAACCAATCACTGACCAACGTGTTAAGTGAAGCTGCAGCAGCGGGCGTTCAAGTTATTGCGTATGACCGTTTGATCTTAAACAGTGAGCACGTGTCTTACTACGCAACCTTTGACAACTTTGGTGTTGGCGTTCTTATGGGCAACAGCATCATCAATGGTTTAGACCTTGCGAACAACGCGGGTCCATTCAACATTGAACTCTTTGCAGGTTCACCCGATGACTCGAACACATTCTTCTTCTTTAACGGCGCGATGAGCGTGTTACAACCACACATCGACTCTGGTAAATTGATCGTTCGTTCAGGTCAAACAGACGTTACGCAAGTCGCAACCTTACGTTGGGACGGCCAAGTGGCTCAATCACGGATGGAAAACCTCATCACCGCACATTATTCAACCGGTGAAGTGGTTCATGCTGTCTTAAGTCCTTACGATGGTTTAAGCATTGGGATCATCTCGGCATTACGTTCGAATGGGTATGGCTTAGGCGCCAATGACATTCCAATGCCACACATTACGGGACAAGACGCGGAAGTCGCATCAGTCCAACAAATCATCAATGGTTTCCAATCTTCAACCATTTTTAAAGACACTCGCGAACTCGCTCGTGTTGCCGTCACCATGGCAGAAGCATTACTCACTGGCAGCACTCCAGAAATTAACGACACTGAAACGTATGACAACGGCTTAGGCATCGTGCCTTCTTACTTGCTCGTACCATTCTTTGTAGACATTAACAACTGGCGTGAAATGCTCATTGATTCAGGTTATTACGAAGCAGGCACATTCACAGAATAAGTCTTCATGGTGGGGTTAGGCTCACTAACCCCACCTTATTTTTTCTAAGAAAGTAGGTCTACTATGGCGTCCAACCTTATTTTAGAAATGCGTAACATTACCAAAGAGTTTCCCGGCGTGAGAGCGCTCGATCAAGTTAACATTAAAGTGGTCGAGGGTGAAATTCATGCACTTGTCGGAGAAAACGGCGCCGGTAAATCGACATTGATGAAAGTTCTTAGTGGGGTTCACCCCTATGGCTCTTATGATGGCGAGATCTTTTACGCGGGCGAACTTTGTCAGTTTAAGGACATTAAAAGTTCCGAGTTAAAAGGCATTGGCATCATCCACCAAGAACTTGCATTAATCAAGCAACTCTCGATTGCTGAGAACATCTTCTTAGGAAATGAACGTGCCAAACGCGGCATCATCAACTGGGATGAAGCGTATAAACAAACCATTGGACTCATGAAAAAAGTAGGGTTGGATGAAAACCCTGCGACTTTGGTTAAAGACATTGGTGTGGGTAAGCAACAGATGGTTGAAATTGCCCGCGCCCTCTCAAAAGACATTAAACTGTTAATTTTGGATGAACCGACCGCCGCCTTGAACGAAGAAGACTCAACGACGCTGTTAAAACTGATCGTTGAACTAAAAAAACAAGGTGTCACCTCGATCATGATTTCCCATAAGCTCAGTGAAATCGAACGTATCAGTGATTCAATCACCATTTTAAGAGATGGAAAAACCGTCGATTTCCTTGACATGAAAAAAGATCAAGTGACGGAAGAACGCATCATTAAAAGCATGGTGGGCAGGGACATTACGGAACTCTATCCAGAACGTCATGCCAAGATTGGGGAGCCGCTCTTAGAAGTGAAACATTGGTGGGTTGATCATCCTGTGTATGACCGGACCATTGTCAAAGACGTCTCTTTAAAAGTTCATGCGGGTGAAGTCGTCGGGATTGCTGGATTGATGGGTGCAGGTCGCACAGAACTGGCCAAAAGCATCTTTGGTAAAGCGTATGGCCGCAACATTCGCGGAGAAACGTGGATTAAAGGTGAAAAGGTTGATTTAAAAGACGTCGCAACCGCCATTAAACACGGACTTGCGTATGCGACCGAAGACCGGAAAAACGATGGACTTATCCTGATTGATAACATCAAACGAAACGTCTCCATCACCAACTTAAGTAAAATTTCACGCCGCGGTGTGATCGATGAAAACAAAGAAATCGTTTCAACCGAAACACAAGTTCAAGCGTTGAAACTAAAGTACAGTGATTTGTTGCAGTTGACCAAAAACTTAAGTGGTGGAAATCAACAAAAGGTCGTGTTGAGTAAGTGGATGTACACCGCCCCTGAAATCTTGATCTTAGATGAACCCACACGGGGGATTGACGTTGGTGCGAAATACGAAATTTACACCATCATCAATCAACTCGCGGAAGCAGGCAAAGCGATCATTGTGATTTCTTCAGAAATGCCTGAAGTCATTGGGTTAGCGGATCGTATCTACATCATGGATTCAGGTCGTATGAAAGGCGAACTCAACAAAGCACAAGCGAGCCAAGAAGCCATTATGCAACGGATTTTATCGACGAAAGTAGAGGTTTAACGCGATGAGTAAACTGAAAGATAAACTGTTAAAAAACGACTTAATTAAGAAGCTGCTGACCAATGATAAAGTGACATTGTTGTTCAGTTTGTTTAAAGCGAACATTCGCCAGTACGGGATGTTCATCGCACTCATTGCCATCATGACGTATTTCTTCTTTGCGACCAATGGCATCTCGGTGAGACCATTGAATGTGAACAACATCATTTTGCAAAACGCCCACATCATCGTCTTAGCGGTGGGCATGGTGTTGGTCATCGTCACCGGGAACATTGATTTATCGGTAGGGTCGATTGCGGCTTTTGTCAGTGCGGTGGCTGCCGTCTTGATGGTTCGTCAAGATGTGCCTTGGCAACTCGCGACGTTCTTGGTTCTCATCATTGGCCTTCTCGCAGGTGCTTGGAATGGTTTTTGGATCGCGTATGTCAAGATTCCTGCCTTCATTGTAACGTTAGGCGGCATGCTTATCTTCCGTGGGTTCACCTTAGTCGTCTTACAAGGCGTCACGCTGGGTCCACTACCCGATGGTTTTAACCGTTTAAGTTCAGGCTTCTTACCCGATCTCATCGACGGTTCTAATCTGCACGTGTTGACACTGCTTGTCGGTGTTGTCTTCAGTGCGTTTTATGTCATCTCGATGGTGTTAGCCCGTAAACGTAAAGAAAAATATGGCTTTGAAGTGTTGCCTGTTTGGGTCAGTGTTGTCGGTGCGTTGATCGTCATCTTCGCGATCAATCTCTTCACCTTCACCTTGGCACGTCATCGTGGTTTACCCAATGTCTCCATCATTCTATTTATCGTCATCGCGATCTACACATTTATCAGTAAAAAGACCACCGTGGGCCGTCACATTTACGCCGTGGGTGGCAACGCAGAAGCGGCCAAACTCTCCGGCATTAACACCCGCCGTACGATGTTCTTAGTCTACACCAACATGGGACTGTTAGCCGCCGTCAGTGGCATCATCTTTGCTGCACGTCTAGACGCTGCAACGCCGAAAGCTGGAGAACTCTTTGAACTCGATGCGATTGCGTCAGCCTTCATTGGTGGGGCCTCCGCCGCAGGTGGTGTGGGGACAGTCTTTGGTGCTGTCATCGGGGCGCTCGTGATGGGTGTCATCAACAATGGGATGTCTTTGTTAGGACTTGGCATCGATTGGCAACAAGTGGTTAAAGGCATGGTGTTACTCCTTGCTGTTTGGTTTGATATCGCCACGAAAAACCGGCGTTAATCATCATATCCTCCTGGTATGTGTCGTCAAGAAAAAAACCACCCTCTGCAGGTGGTTTTTTTCTTTATTTAGGCTCTTTGATTCGCGAATAGTTCTCATAAGCACTGCCTTTAATCGCATAGTACAAGGTGTTTTTTTGCTCGTGTGTGACAATCATGGTGGCGAGACGTTTGCGGTTGTTTTGGCGGTGTAAAAACGTAATGCGATGGCGCTTGATCAAGCGATAAAAATGTTGATCTGCATGAATAAAGATGAGCGATTCAAGGGGAATAATGTCCGTTTTTAAACGGCGCTTGATGATCACTTGGTGACTCTCAAGTGTCATTTCCGCGAAAGCAGCTTTTCGCTGTTCACTCCGTAAAAACAACCAAGAGAATAAGAAGGCCATGGCGTAAATAGCAATGAGATTGGGCACCAACCCGCCTTCAATTAACGTTAAGGTGCCTCCATCTAAAACCAACAAGACCGACGCGATGATGGCGCCATTGAAAAGGGCTGAACCGGCGATCAATAGGGTCATCTCAAGTGGTTTAATGGATTCTTGGGTGTAGGTGGTTACCACTGTGGATGCACGTCTTTCTTAAAGTAACGTTCATACACCGCTTCAACAAAGGCCATATCGTCCTCACTCAGAGGTGGCAGTTGTGCGGCCTGCGCGTTTGAAAGAATTTGTTTTGCCTTTGAAGCTCCCGGAATGACCGTTGACACCGCGTCAAACATTAAAATCCATCGCAGTGCAATCGGTGCCAGTTGATCGGTTTTAAAGTAATCCTTCAAGGCGTTCACTGCGGCTAAACCGGTCTCAAAATCAACGCCTGAGAACGTTTCACCTTTATCGAAAAATTTACCCTCACGGTTAAACGCGCGGTGATCGTTGGGGTTGAACGTTGTTTTTTGATCAAACTTACCACTCAATAAGCCACTCGCTAAAGGCACCCGGACAATGATGCCCACGCCAGCTTCATGGGCCGCTTTGAAAAACGCATCCAAAGGTTTTAAGCGAAACATATTAAAGATAATCTCAATCGCGGCGACTCCAGGATACTGAAGCGCTTTAAAACCTTCCTCAACCGTTTCGACACTGACGCCGAAGTGATGGATTTTCTTTTCATCTTTTAAGGTTTCTAAGAGGTCAAAAACACCCTTGTTATCATAGACCGATGTTGGTGGACAATGCAACAACACCATGTCAATGGTCGTCACATCCAAGTTCGCACGTGAGTCCTCAACGAACTGTCGTAGGTTGGTTTCGTTGTA
>SKJA01000175.1 GCA_007116105.1 Candidatus Izemoplasma sp. | reverse complement strand
TTCTAAATCCTCATACTGATACAACTTTCCAATAAAGCGCAAATATTCTGCGGCTTTATAAAACGGTGGAAACTGGGGGACATCGCTGACAAAACCGACGTTCGATTTAAACGTCAACCGATCGCCTTCAATCGGTTCATCGTTGAACGTCATCTCACCTTTTTGGGGGGTTAAATACCCTAACAGACAATGAATGGTCGTGGTTTTACCAGCCCCATTACGTCCAATGAACCCATAAATTTCATTGGGCATGACGTTTAAAAACAGGTCTTTTAGAACCTGTTTTTCACCATACGAGAACTGTAACCCCTCAATCGATAAGCGTGACATCTTTACGTCCTGCTAGAAGATAAATGACCCAACCGAAGTTGACTAAGGCAATCACCACGGTCCACACCGTTTTATTGAGTAATAACGCTTCCCGATGAGGTTTATAAAGGTCGAACAAGCTGTACACACGAAACGCTAAGTCAATGAGAATCAATGGTATAAGAATTGGAAGTATTTCAATAATGGTATCAATCATAAGCCTTCCCGCACCTGTTCTTGTGGCACTTTTAGGTTGTTTCGACCTGTCAGTCCACTAATTAAATATAAAACACCCGTAATTTGGTTAAACAACATGTTAAACCCGCCATAAATGGCTTGATATAGCAACACTTTTTGAGCAGTTTCATAATCATAGCGTTGCTTGATGAGTTTCGTGAACAACCAAAGATTGAGCATAAAGAACGCGCCCACCACTAAGGTCATCACCAACAACACTAAGCGCAACACCGCACCCACAAATAGCACCAACTGGGCATCGCTGTTGCTGAGACCTTCAGCCATCAAATCATTGATGGATAAGGTCGATAACAGCTGTAAAAACACCAGGCCCAAGACCATCATCAAAAGGCCAAAACCTTCAAACACCAAGCCTAGTACGGTGGTTGTTTTGGTCGTTGAATGCAACTCAACGTTAGCCTTCATGACGTTTTAACCGAACCGCCGTACCGTAGGCGATGATTTCTGCGGCTTGCCCCATCACACTGGAGGTTTGCATACGAAACCCGATGACTGCATCGGCCTCTAGTGCATCGGCTTCTTTCATCATGCGTTCGGTTGCGATTTGACGTGCTTCTTTCATCATTTCGGTATAGCCTGTAATCTCGCCACCCACAATGTTCTTTAACCCGGCCATAAAGTCACGACCGATGTTTTTAGTTTGAACGGTGGCGCCTTTAACATACCCTAACACTTCGACAACTTCATACCCTGGAACATATTCAATGGTTAAAATATTCTTACTCTCTAACATCTTCTTCACTCCTGACTTAAAGTGCGATGGGTGCCATCGCACATTGGTTTTGATTGCGTGTGTTTACACCCGCAAAGATACACTGTTTTTGTTTCTTCAAGAACGATCTTTTCTGGGGTTATGCCTGTGCCTTTATGGGCTCCCGAACAAAAAGGTTGTTGGTCGGATAAACCACACGCACACCACCAATACGTTTTCAACGCTTCTAACGTGACTTTATACGGTGCTTTTTGAGGACTGATGGGCAGCTTCATGGAGGTCTCCCTTCATACGTTTGTTACGTATAGTATACCATAGACCAATGAAGAAAAGGGGTCAAATTTCACTGAATCAACCTAATTTTCTAGTCTTGATTGGTGAGGATGGCGACGATGGGAATCGCTAAAAAAGCAAGCCAACTGTACGCATACCCATCAAGAAAGTGACCGACCAAGAAAAACACCAACAATGCGATAAATGGCATAAACGCCACCAAGGGAATGTCTTCTTTTCTAACCAAACGCCCATACAGCAACACACCCACAGGGATGGCTAAAAAGACAAGCCAGGTGGGGTGATACATCCCACTGACCCAAACCAGCACTGCATACACCGCGGAAGTGGTGACTAAAAGTAAAAGTGACACCCAAAAAGTCTTCGTCTTAAAGAAATCAAGCCAGGTCGCGGGAAGACCACCGTAATGGACTTGAATGACACCGCTAAAAAACACCAAAGGCAATACCGGTAAAAACACCAACATCGTCACCCACCAACTGAGTTGTGGGTACAGATAGAAAAGACCGATGTAACCCGCCACACTGATCACTGGAATGACACTCGTGTGGCGAAGCCAAGGTGCTTTACTGGCGGCTAAACCAAACGCAAACACCAACACATACAGCGACCAAAATGGATCCCATAACCCTGAGAATGTTCCAATCAGGATAAACGTCACGGTAATCACTAAAGGACTCAGCGCTAATAGTCGCTCTTTGCCTTTAGTCTCTAAAGCAATGGCTGTGATGGGAATGCCCAAGAAACTCAGCCATGCAGGATGCCACAAGTCCCAGCCGAAACCTAACAGAAAAAACACAATCAAGGCCATAAACGGCGACACAGCAATCCATTTTTCACGACTTGACTTCGGTCTTTGTTGACTGCGTTTAAGCTGTCTCACAATCTCTTTAACCGAGCCAAGTTTTTGAATAAACTCTGTTTCTTCTTCGCCACGTTCTATCGCTTCTTCAATGATGGCTTGGTAATCTTCCACAATGTCTTTTCGTTCTACTTTCGAGAACTCTCGTTCATGTAACGCGTCATCTAACGCTTCTAAAAAATCTTGTTTACGCATCGTTTAACCTCCTAGAACGTCGTTTATGCGACTCATAAACTCTGTCCATTCCTCTTTTAGTTTGGTTTTCTCTTGTTGCCCTTTTTCTGTTAACAAATAGACTTTTCTTGGTGCACCCATCTCACCGTATTGCTTTTCATGGGTGATGAGTGTCTCACTTTCAAGCCTTCTTAACAGTGGGTACACGGTATTTTCATTGATGTCCAGCCGTTCACTCAACAGCGCCAATACATCGTACGTTGTCAGTGGTTTTGCTTCTAAGACATGCAACAAACACAATTCTAAAACCCCTTTTTTAAATTGCGGATTCACGGCGTCACTCCTTTATCGTGTATAACATAATGTGTTTTACACAATAACTATATCATGAACAATTTAAGTTGTAAACAAAAAAAGAAAGCTCGTTTGAGCTTTCTTTAAACACGGGTCATTTCATCATCGTCTAGAACGTCAAGTCTTTGAGCCAACAGATCCTCTTCACTGACTTCAAGTGGTGCGACTTTGAGTGGTTCTAATGGTTCATAAGGGAAGTTGACACGCCCCTTGTATAGTCCATATAGACTTAAAGGAATCAAAACCACCACCGAAATCAAGGAGATCGCCAGGCTGATTCCGGGCTGACTCTCATAAAAATTGAGGATTGGATCAAACCCATTGATGTAGGCATGAAGGTTGTTCGCAAAGTGAATAATGATGGGAATCCAAAGCGAATTGGTGTACACAAGCGCCAACGCAATCAACAACCCTAAGACACCTGCATAAACCCCCTGAACGAGGTTTAAATGGAACGCACCAAAGAGGACACTGGTTAAAATGACGGTCCAGAACAGTCGCACCCCTGAGCGTTCAAACAAGCGGAAAAACACGCCCCGGAACAAGACCTCTTCAAAGATAGGAGCCACAATGACAATGGCCGCAAAGACGGCCACTGGATGACCTAATGAAAAATCTTCAAACTGTTCAATGAAATCTTCCACAGACTGTGGATTCACAAAAGCAATCAGCTGAATCAACACACCGCTCAGTGAGACTGCTGCAAATCCTAACAATGCACTCCAGCCGACTTGACTACGGGTGGGTTTATGAAAGCGATAAAACGAGACAAACGATTCCCGTTTAAACATTAGATAGTACAAAAGGACACTGAAGACGCCTGCAAAAATGACCGCAAGTGCGCTTTGAGCCACCACAAACTCCGCAAGCATTTGTGGGTCATCAAACACCTCAAGACCCTCTCGAATGCCATAGATAATCGATGCAAAAAAGATGTAAACAGTCGCAAACGCTTGATGCGCGATCAGTAAGAGCAAAATCACCAGAACTAATTTACCTTTAGTTAAACGTTGTAACATAGACAGCCTCCTTAAATTTCGAGCGCGTCTTTTTTAGCTTTTGCCGCATCTTTTTGCTTATCAAACAGATGCGAACCATACGCCAACCCAAAACCCGCAAGCAACATCAACACATATACCCCGTAAAGCAACGCTGAGACGGTGGTTTGTCCAGTTAATAAATCAAACAACCCTACTTGGAAAGAGATTTGCACAATCGAACCGACCAACAAACCCACAATCGCAAAGTATGTGACCATATAAAAGTTTTTCAAGAGATAGTAGATGACCTTTGAGGCCGCGATCAAACCAAAGACCGCTCCCACAAAAAACACAACCACCATCCCTAAGCCCAGTTCTAAATCAAAGATAGCCAAAAACGTGTCGTACATGCCTATAGCCACTTGCATCATCGAGCCACTCACACCAGGCACGATGGCTGTTGCACTGGCAATCATACCCGTGAGGAACACAAGAAGTCCACTGCCAAAGGTCAGCTCTGTAATGTCACGACTCGCTGTACCACCCTGGGTGATGACGTTTAAAACGATGATGAAGGCCGCAAACACCACAAACGCTGAAATCGTTGAGAGTTTAAACACTTTTTCATCGGTGCGTTCTTGTATTTTACGGATGATGATGGGAACACTTCCTAAAATCAACCCCATGAAGAAAATGCCCATTTGAATCGGGAAGTCTTGAATCAACCGGCGCATTAGCCCTGCGATGGTGAACAACGCAAAGAAGTTTCCGGCGTACAAAGTCAATAAAAAAATGAGCCCTTTGAGTGCGTTCGGTTTACGACTGATCACCGCATCGACAGACGCAATAATTCGGTCATATACACGCACAAGCACCGCAACGGTTCCACTACTCACCCCTGGGATGATGGCCGCGACACCCATTAAAATACCTGAGACAAAAATGGTGAATGGTTCGATTAATCGTTTCATCACATAGCCCCTTTTCTGATGGTTACTTTCATATTATATCGTAGATGGTGTCATTATGAAGGTGAATAATGTAAAAAAAAGTAAAGCTATCGCTTTACTGTAAAAATCAACTCGTTATGTCTTAAAAAAGGGACACTGAAGGGTGAGTTGTAACGGGCTAAACGCACGCTACCAACAATTTGAAAGCCTTGACCTTCAATCCACTCAAACAACCTCGCTTGGTGCTCGCCTAAGTCGTGCTTTGTGGCTGAACCATTAAAGCGATACACTGCTGCAATGTGTTCTGGATAATGCTTGATTTCCGTCTTATCTAGGGTGGGTTGCGGGACGGTTTGCTCGGTGTAATCCAGTGGTAACACAAATTCCATGGTCATCGTTTCATTGAGGCCATCGTTGATCACAGGAATCGTCATCGCCATTTTTTCTTGTTTTTCATTTTCACCACTGATGTAGGCGAACAAGGTTCTAAAGCCTTGATTTCCGTGGAGGTGGTTTTCCGCTACAGAAGCGGTAAAAAATGGTTGATAAGACCGCAACTCAAAAGGACCATCTTGTAAAATGAGTGTGTATTTAGGTTGATCATATTTAGCCATAGCGTCACCTCAAAGGTAGTATAGCACTTCTAGAGTGTCTCATGGGTTTTGACGCTATGTGCAGTTGAGTGACTGTGGTCAGTCACTCAACTGCCATCAAGGACAGCTTGTGTTGACAAACAAACACCCTTATATTATCATATGCACATATCCGCATATGTATATGGAGGTAAGTAAACATGGAACACTTAACCAATCTCTTTAAAGCACTGAGTGATGAAACGCGTTTACGCATTGTGCACGCCCTATCGTACCGCGATTTGTGTGTGTGTGAAATGACCACGCTGTTTGATGAGCCACAACCTAAAATATCCAAACATTTGAGTAAGCTCAAAGATCTTGGTCTCGTGCAAACCGCACGTCAAGACAAATATATGGTCTATACGTTAAACCAAGATCAGACCTTGTTGCGCGGAGTGATGGACTTGATGATGAATGAATCTTCGAAAGATTCACTCTTACTTCGTGATCAAACACATCTTAACACCCCAGCATTGTGGGCGTGTATTGGTGTGGAGCGCAGCTTGGAGGCGACTAAATGAGTCGGTTGATTGAAATCCTCCTAGAAGGGCTTCTATTCTTAAGAAACTATGCGTTCTTCCCTGGCGATGGTGAGACGTTTTCACTGCTTCGCATCTCTTCGTTGTTCATCGCATTTAGCATCTCCGGGGCCGTGGTGGTGTTTATGTCACAAGGGGCTGTGCTTAAGTTTTTTGGTCCGACAGCCAATAAGAAAGCAGCCTATCTCGTTGCTTCTGTCTCTGGTGCCATTTTAGCGGTGTGTTCGTGCTCTGTGTTGCCGATGTTCGCAAGCATCCGAAAAAAAGGTGCGGGCTTAGGGCCGGCGATTGCCTTCTTGTTTTCAGGACCGGCAATCAACATTTTGGCCATCACCTTGACCTTCACTGATTTAGGGGTTGATATGGGGTTGGTCCGTGTCATTGCAGCGGTCAATCTTGCGTTGATGATTGGCATCATCATGCACCTCATTTTCCGTAAAGGTGAAGTGCGCGACACATCCACCAATCCTTTTGCGGCGATTCCGGCGCAAGTGGAGATGCCGCTTTGGCAACGGGGTCTGTTTTTCTTAAATCTTGTGATGATTTTACTGTTTGGGGTGTATCGACCACTTTTCACATCCATCTTTATTGTCTTCTTAATCCTTCAGCTGGTGCTATGGTTTAAAAAAGAGGACCTCGTAGAATGGGCTCGCGCCACGGGTGATTTAGCCAAGAAAATTCTTCCTCTGTTTGTGATTGGAATCTTCTTAGCTGGCATTTTACAAGCGATTGTGACACAAGAGATGCTCTCGAGTGTGGTCGGAGAAAACACCTATTTAGCGAATGTGTTTGCCTCGATGATTGGTGCCGTGATGTATTTTGCGACAATGACAGAAATTCCCATCTTACGTTCACTCATTGATTTAGGCATGAATAAAGGTCCCGCCACAGCATTGTTGTTGGCTGGCCCGACGTTGAGTTTGCCCAACATGATCGTCATTGGTAAAGTGTTAGGACTCAAACGAGCGTTTACGTACATTTTGTTGGTTATCGTACTTGCTGCAACCGCGGGATTTCTCGCCGGTATGTGGATTTATTAAAAGAGGAGGAAGAAAGATGATTATTAAAGTTCTTGGTTCAGGATGTAAGAAATGTGGGTTACTTGAAGACAACACACGTAAAGCCGTAGCGGCTTTAGGGATTGAAGCGACCATTGAAAAAGTCACCAGTATGGATGACATTTTAGCCTTCGGGGTCATGCGAACTCCAGCGCTCGTGGTCAACGACAAAGTGGTCCTCGCAGGCACCATTGCTTCACCACAAAAGATTCAATCGTTATTACAACCTTAAAAAAGCCTTCGGGCTTTTTTATTTTTACACCGCCACGAACAGATAAAACACACAAGTTTCATTGCATCTAGACAGACTATCTTATAAACTATAAGCAGAACCTTGTGTATGGAGGCTTTATGGCACTGTTTTTAGCAACCATCTTTTATGCGTTTTGTGGCTGGCTCATTGAAGTCGGATTTTACCTATATAAAACCAAAACGTTTGTGAATCGTGGTTTTTTATACGGTCCATTCGTCCCAATCTATGGCCTTAGTATGATCTCTTTAGCGTTGTTTTTTGATCCTGTCTTTCCTACCATCACACTCCCTTTGGTCAGCATCGTCTTTTTAACCATCGTGGTTGTTTCAACCCTTCTTGAACTTATCGGGGGTTGGTTGTTGTGGTCATTGTTTGAAACACGGTGGTGGGATTATTCAGAAGAAAAGTTCCATTTTCAGGGGTTTATCTGTTTAAGGTTTTCTTTGTTGTGGGGTGTCATGGGCACACTGGCGTATGTGTTTGTCCATCGAATGCTTGTCTTCCCCTTTTTAGAGCGTCAAGACGCAGACGCGTTACAAGCGTTTGGTGTCTTCTTTATTCTCATCTTCACCGTCGACTATTTTTTCACCATTCTATCCCTGATTAACTTTCGTTCACTTATTGTCGAACTTAGAGGACTGTCAAGTCGTGTTCGCAAGCAACTCCCTGATCTGGAGTCGAGCATACCCTCAGCACTACTTGAGCCTTTCACCAAGGTGAAAGAAAGTGAACGTTTCAGCAATCTAAAAGGACGCTACGAAGGTCTGAAATCACGGTTCGCAAAGTTTAAAAATGACCGTTTAAACAACGAGTTCCAACAACTCTCTTTACTCGCGCAAAAAATATCTAAAACGCGTCTATACAGAGCTTTCCCAGGTCTTCGTATACGGATGATTGAACAGATTAAGAAGCGCCAATCAAAGGATGATGCCTCATGAGCGAAGCCCATTTTGAACGATTTTATGCCTTAGGTAAGGAGATCATTGAACATCCTCTTTATCAAAGTCAAAAATCGTTTATCCATCACACCCACACGTTGTTTGACCATGCTGTTTATGTGGCCTATTACAGTTACTGTCTCGCACATAAATGGAAACTTAAAGAAGCTTCCGTCGTTCGTGGCGCTTTACTCCATGACTTTTTTCTTTACGATTGGCGTGCCGATGGGAAACGCATCAAAAAACGCGGCCTCAAGAAGCATGGTTTCACACATGCAAGAACCGCGCACCGTAATGCTTTAGAGCATTTTGAGTTGAACCGTTTGGAAGAAGACATCATCTTAAAACATATGTTTCCTCTCAACCTTAAACCGCCCAAGCACAAAGAGAGCTGGTTGGTCAACCTCGTCGACTCTTGGGTGACGCTTCGTGAGTATCATAAAAAACCAATCAATCCACAATTACTAGCCTTTTTAGACAAAAAAAATTCGTCTCACTCTTTCTGAGACGAATTTTTTTTAAGTTCTTCAACCACATCATAATCCACAATGTCGTATTCCACTTTTTTTGCAAACAGTGGTTTGTTTGGTTCTTTCAAGAGCCAAAAGACAATCAACACCACCGTCAGATTAAACAACAAGACGCCTCGTCCTAAGGGTGTCTGTAAGAAAAACAAGAAACGGCCAAGTCCTTCAATGTGTCCACGGTAAACTCCGATGACATCGTCTTCGCTTAACACCCAGGGATCGGGGTTAGTGGAAACATTGGAAATGGTAGTAATTTGCCAGGACTGATTGACTTGTTCAATGCTGTTAACAAAATGGATGACACGCTCTTGTGTGCCATTGTTTAGAATGTCTGCGTAGAAAATAATGATGTCGCGTTCTTCAACTTCTTCAAGGTCGACATTGGTTTGGACCACCACCATCGCACCAACTTCAAAGACACCACTCATACTTCCTGTGCGGATGGTGTATTGACTGTATGGAATGGGAGAAGGTCCTATCCCTGT
>SKJA01000036.1 GCA_007116105.1 Candidatus Izemoplasma sp. | reverse complement strand
GTGGTCGGCCGTGAACTGACGGATTTAGTAGAGAAGAATGAACAACTCATTCAAGAAAAAAACTACGATCGGTTGACGGGTGCCTTGTCAAAAAATGGCATTCTTGAAAGTATGTTGCAACATCCTCCTGAAGAGGCCTGGGTGTATTATTTGAAACTGAATCACTTGAATCAATACGAACACTACTACGGTCAGTCCTTTTCGGAAGCCATTTTAAAGCAGGTCTACGACCGCTTAAGTTCAAGCCTTCCCGCCCCTTCTCGAATGGCACGCTACGGTGACCAAAGTTTCTTGATCACCATCGAAGAACATCAAGACGAACCTAAAGCCATCCAACAGTTCTTTAAGTTGCTGCAGGAAAGGCCCATTAAGATAGAGCAAACGGTCGTCAATCTTCATCTCGTGACCGGATTAGCTCATTTCCCCCAAGATGATGCCACATTGGAGCAAGTGATTGCGAAGTCGTTGCTTGCCAGTCAATATGCAACATCAGGAAGCATCAGCAGATATCAAATGGGCATGAGTCGTGTGTTGAACTACAACAAAACCATGCTCGAGCGTATGCAAGAGGCTTTAATCGAAGATCGCTTTGAGATTCATTTTCAAGAAATTCGTTCGCTTCAGCACCCAGGGGTTGAAATGGTCGAAGCCTTGGCTCGCTGGGAGGATAGCGTCTTAGGGCGTGTGCCACCAGATGTCTTCATTCATAAGGCTCGACAAGCGAATTGGCTGGATAAACTTGAAAAACACTTGATTGAAAAAAGCTTTTACCGTTATGCCCAACTGAGAGAAAACAGTCGTTTCCAAAACACTAAGCTCTCCTTAAACCTTACCAGTGAGATGTTTTTAAGTGATGGACTGGCTTCGATCCTTGCAGACTACACCAATCGTTTCAAGATTCTCCCGCAAAATGTCATCATTGAAATCAGCGAACAAACGTTCATCCATCAAATATCGCTGTGTGAAGTGCGCTTAAACGTCCTACGCGAAGCAGGGTATTTGATTGCGTTAGATGATTTTGGAAAAGAGTATTCGTCCTTGGCGGTCCTTGAAACGATTCCTTTAGATTTCATTAAAATAGACGGTGTCTTCACTGAGAAAATCGAACTGCCTCTCAACAAGGAAATCATTCGAATGGTGAAAAGGCTTGGGGACATCAAACACGCAAGGGTCATCATCGAAGGCGTGGAGACCCAACACCAAAGCGATATTTTAAAAAGCTTAGGCATTGATTTACAACAGGGTTACTACTGGCATAAACCAGAGTGTTTTTAAAAAAAAAGGTGTTCACTGAACATCTTTTTTTGTGCTATACTGTGGGAAGTTTAACAGAGGTGATGACACATGAAATGGAAACTTTGGGTGCTTTTAGGGATCATTTACATAACGTTTATTGCACTTGGGTTACCGGATGCGTTGATCGGCTCAGGTTGGAACTTAATCCGTGTGGACTTTAATTATCCTTTAGGGGCTTTGGGTGCATACACGTTTAGCATGTATGTGGCGAACATATTGGCGACATCGAATACCCCGAAAATTCTGCGTCGTTTCTCGACGCACCAAACGGTCCTGATGGCACTTTCCGCGATGACGCTCAGTCTCTTATTGATGTCTAGAGCGCCAAGTTATGTCGTCTTAATTCTCTTTGCTCTCCCTCTAGGCTTTGGTGCTGGAATGATTGACATGAGTGTCAATCATTTTTTAGCGGCGCATTACAAAGCACATCACATGAATTTTCTCCATGCTTTCTATGGGTTTGGGGTCACCATTGGGCCTGGCATCATGGCCTTAACCTTACGGGATGAGAACTGGCGTGGCGCATTTTTAATCGTGGGTTTGATTCTTACTGGCATCACCATGCTGGTCCTTTTCAGTGCTAAGTTTTGGACGAAAGAAGCACCACAAGCGCGTTTGGACGCCCATCAAACCTTGTCATTGCGTGCACTGAAGCAAACACCAGGGGTCCTAAACAGTACCGTTATTTTTGCTTTACTTGTGCATGTGGAATCGTTAGGAGGCGTTTGGATTGCAACGTACATCTTTCTTACCCGAGGGGTGACGTATGCTGAAGCAGCGCTGTTTACGACCATCTTTTTCACGGCTTTCACCATCGCGCGCTTTGTGATTGCCTTGTTATCACTAAAGATAAAGCCCCAGCGATTGATCATGATTGGTCAGAGTGCGATTTTACTATCAGCTCTGTTGATGATTTTACCGCTGGAGTGGACGTTCATCTACATCATCGCCGTCGCTTTGTATGGTCTTGGATGCGCGCCTATGTTCCCAAACATGATGGTCCTTAGTGGTCGCTACTTCAAGGGCCGCCATCTCAGCAAAATTGTCAGCATTCAGATGACACTAGGCTATTTAGGCTTTGGCATCTTAACGCCCTTGGCAGGTGTGATGTTTCAACTCATCAGCATTCACATTTTGCCTTACCTAATGTTGTTTTATGCCATCGTCTTATTGCTGTTAACGATGCGCTTTGTCCGCCAAATGGAAACGACCAACCGGCTCAAACCATAAAAAAACCTCCACGTGACGATCGTCACGTGGAGGTTTTTTAATATTTTTGTTTACGAATACTGCCATCCACTTTGTGAATGACAACACTTGCGTGATGTCTTTGAGCCAGTGTGTGAGCAAAATCAACAGCTTCTTTTTGTGTTTTAAAATACTGAATGGTCTTATCAGACCCTTCTTTACGCACGCGCCAAGCTTTATAGTTGGGGCTTTGCTCGTCTTTGTTTTGAGACACGTGATATTTATTCGCGACTTTCTTCGATTCCTTTTGAGTTTCCTCAACAGTCTCTTTTTGTGGCTCTTCTTCAGACCGCTTAAACCATTTTTTGAACCATCTCATAAGACGCCCTCCTTCTTTTATACTTTTATTATACCTTATTCTCAAAAAAATAAAGGTCTATGATAGACCTTTATTCGATGACGATGCGCACATGATCGCCTGAAGCGTCTTGAATGTTGACGAATTCACCCACAAAATTATCTTCGATGGCGCCAATGAGAGCTTCCATGTCGACAGAATCACTCTGGATTTTTTTGTCTAGCCAGTGAGGGGCCATTTTCAAGACGGCTTTTACAAACCCCATCGGAAGTTGAATGCGAACATGATCCTCCTGTGAATCAACAAACACTTTTAACATGCGACCTTTTTGAGAGGCGCTAGCGCCCTCTTGGTTGGTGTGTCTGAGTGCAAATACTTTTTCTAAATCGACCATTAGTATTTCTCCTTTTTCTTATTAGTTTTTAAAGTGTTGTGATACTGTAGTTTCTTTTCTGCGAGCAAATGCTGCATGGCAATCTCCATATAAACCATAATAGTCTCCTTTTTTATTATTTAGTTTGTCTGAATACTTTAGAAATCCCGAAAATCAATGGTTTGTGTTTTTTTTCTGAATCATCTCGTGGTGTAATTGTTGTTTTTGCTTATCGATGAAAACAACATATTCTAAATTTGCGTGTAACATAAGAATCATTCCTTTCGTTTGATAGGTTATTGGGAATGCTTGATCGGTTTCGTCGGCGAGGGTGTGGGTGTGAATCGGCGTTTTTGTTTTTCGATAAAATAAACATAGTCTAAGTTGTTAAGATACATCTAGACACATCCTTTCAATGGGTGGAATTAGTGGCGTGAGTTTTGAGAAGAAGAAGCCACCATGAGTTTGCGTTTTTCTTTAAGAACCATAAAGTTTAATTCATAAGCTTGATACATCATTGATTTTTCCTCCTTAATTAATTGATTTTTTTAAGTCAAACATTGATTTTGTTGATTTCTGATTTCATTTTATTCTAAAAAATAGTGAATGTCAACACTAAATTCAAAAATATTTTAAATTTTATTAATTTTATTAATTTAGATATTAATATTCTTAATTAAGGGAGTACCGAATGTCTTCTATAATCGGGTTCTATCTTCTGTGATATGCTTTGACAGCCTCTCTAAATAAGCTTATAATGATGTAAAGTTGTTTCATAGAAAGAAGGGTTACACATGAAAGAAAAGTTTGAGTCCTATCGATGGCTGTTTCATGCGATTCTCGCGGCCGTGATTTTCATCACCGCCATGATCCTGCCTTTTTTTTCACCTGAACGTCTGATTGTCACTTTGATTGGACTCATTCTCGTTGGCTTTGGTGTCTACCGCTTATATCGTTTAGTACGCCGTGCCACATGGGACGATGCCTTAATCAAACGCATCAATTTAGTTGAAATGTTCGGTCATGTGGTGTTGGGTCTGTTTATGCTTTATTGGATCTGGGGTTTAAATGAAAGTTTAGGCTTGTTGTTGGGGTATCTGATTGGTGCCATCTTAATTGTGCGGGGCGTCATTCACTTTTATTCTGACCAAAACAAAAAGACCAACGATGACATCACCATTTTCTTTCTTCACATAGGGGCCATCATTGGTGGGTCATACATCATCTTTCAAGGCGATTTCACGGCCGAAGTTCTGCTTGGGTTTATTGTGGTCATGGCCACTCGTCGAAGCATTAAATACGCCCTTTTGTCGTTTAATGAGTACCGCGAAAAGCAAAAGCTCACACAGCAACTCTCTGTTGTTTCAGCAAGTTCTCAGTCTTCTCACGATGCGATTACCCTCGCCACGGAGGAAGAAGACTCTACGCCTAACACCGAAGATGAGCGGCTTCATTGATTAAGAATCCATAAACATAAAAACCCCCTGTTGAGTGACTCGACAGGGGGTTTTCTTTTGGCCCCCATCCAGACGAGTCTGGCAGCATGTGGTATACTAATGATGGAGGTGACCTTATGGCAGAAGTGATATTCGTATCCAATCGATTACCTGTAACACTCCAAAAAACGGATGAGACCCTCGCGTTTTCGAAAAGTATTGGAGGACTTGCAACTGGACTAAAAGGCTACCATGAACGTGAAGATAGTCTTTGGTTTGGCTATCCTGGCATTCCTCAAGACGCCCTCAGTGAACAACAACAAAAACACATTGAAACCACGCTCTTAAAAGAACATAAGTCGGTCCCTGTTTTTATCCAACAGGAGGATGTTGAACTTTACTACGAAGGCTATTCAAATAAAACACTTTGGCCTCTATTCCATTATTTTAAAGAAAAAACAGAGCACCAACGAGAAACGTGGGAAGCGTATCAACGCGTCAATGCGCGTTTTTTTGAGACACTTAAAACGCACCTGCAAGATGATTCTGTCGTGTGGGTCCATGATTATCAATTGATGTTGTTGCCAAAAATGATTAAAGACGCTTTTCCTAGTGTCAAAGTGGGATTCTTTTTACACATTCCGTTTCCGTCGTATGAGCTCTTTCGCTTACTTGTCCACCATAAACCGCTTTTAGAAGGGTTAATGGGCAGTGACTTAATCGGGTTTCACACCTACGATTACGTCCGTCATTTCCTCAGCAGTGTGCGCCGGATTCTCGGGGTCTCTCATGCATTGTATCGTCTTCCTTATGAGGGGCGTGAAGTGCATGTCGATGCCTTTCCGATGGGCATTGATTATGATTTTTTTGCTTTGAGTAAAGTGGTGAAACCGGCGGTGGATGAACGCATCATCCTCTCCGTTGATCGCTTAGATTATACGAAGGGGATTCTTGAGCGTTTAGTCGCTTTCCGAACATTCTTAAGACGGTATCCTGAACATCACGGCAAAGTCAAACTGCATTTGATTGTGGCACCCTCAAGAGATGTCTTAGATACGTATGAACGTTTAAAACACGACATTGAAGTTTTGGTTTCTGAAATCAATGGTGAGTTTGGTAGCTTTGCTTGGATGCCCGTGTGGTTTTTGTATCAAAGCTTTCAACAAGAAGAGCTGATTGGCTATTATCAAACCTCAGACGTGATGCTCATTACCCCTTTGCGTGATGGGATGAACTTAATCGCAAAAGAATACTTGGCTTCTCAACCCACCACACCGGGCGTGCTGATCATCTCAGAAACTGCAGGCGCTGCGAGCGAGTTGAGTGAGGCATTGATCATCAATCCGAACGACGATGACATGATTGCCCAGGCGATTCATCAAGCGCTCACCATGCCGGTTGAAGAAAAACGGCAACGCCATAAAGTGATGATTAAACGGTTAAAACGTTACGATGTCCATGTTTGGGCGAAAACCTTTCTTGAACGCTTGCACAGCCTTGACATTCAACCGGCGATGCAAAAGAAAATTCAAACGCTCGACACGACGTGGTGTCTTGAACAGTTTAAGAACAGTCAGAAACGGTTGCTTGTGCTTGATTTCGATGGCACACTTAGCCCCTTGAAGCCTTTACCACACCAAGCAAAACCGACCCCACAACTTAAGAAACTTTTACACTCGCTCACAGAAATCCCGCACACCGATGTGGCGATCATCTCAGGGCGTGATTACCAAACGTTAGACACCTGGTTGGGCGATTTGCCGCTTGCGTTGGTGGGCGATCACGGCGTTTGGTTAAAAGAACACCATCAAGAATGGCGTCAAACCATCACCGAAGACACCCGCTGGATGGACACCATTCATCCACTCGTCGAACGCTTTTCTGATCAGATGCCGGGTTCATTCATCGAGGACAAAACGCATTCGTTCGCGTTCCATTATCGCCAAAGTGAGCCTGACATGGTGGCGGTCAAACTGCCAGAGTTAAAAGAAGCACTCAGAAGCATCATCGGTGGCCAACCGATCGAACTACAAGAAGGACATAGCGTCTTAGAAATCAAAGATCGCCGCGTGGATAAAGGTCAAGCAGCGCTTAGTTTATCGCGTCAAAAACCGTATGATTTCATCTTAATCGTGGGTGATGACACCACCGATGAAAGCATGTTCGAAACGCACCCCAACGCCATCAGCGTCAAAGTGGGGTATGGTGACTCTCACGCACAACACCGTCTTGCCTCACCCAAAGAAGTCAAAGAACTTCTGGAAGTCATAGTTAAAGGGTAAAGCGGTTGCACTCTTATAGAAGCTTCGCTATAATAAGAGTAATCTAATACACTAAAGAGATTTAGAGCGCATAGAAAGCCACAGCTTATTTTCTATGCGCTTTTTTCTTTGAAAGGATGGTACAGATGTACGATTATCTTATTATTGGTGGCGGTGTCATCGGTGCGTTTATGAGCTATTCGTTGAGCCAATACAACGTCAGCGTCGCGCTACTCGAAAAAGAACACAACGCCGCGCTTCATGCCACAACGCACAACAGTGCCTTGATCCACTCACCCGTCTCAGTGGGCCCACAATATGGGGTTTTAAAGTCCACCCTGGCCCAGCGAGGCAATCAGCTCTATGACACACTTGCCCCTGCCCTTGGCGTCCCCGTGTTAGCCAATGGCGCGCTTATGCTCGCTAAAAACGACGAAGAAATCGCTAAACTCGTGGCGCTTCAAAAAGAAGCACAAGATCGTCAACTCGAAGGTGTTCGCCTCATTACAGGAGAAGAAATATGGCAGCTTGAACCCAATTTACACCCAAACATCAAAGCCGTTTTAACCATGCCCACCGCCAAAACCGCAAGCACGCGTATCTTGGTGGATCGTCTCTTAGAAGAAGCCACTCATCAAGGCTCAGACATCGTCTTTGGTCAAGAAGTGTCGAGCATTGAAGTGCAGGACACACACTTTGTCCTCACGACCCGCCAAGGCGAGACGTATCACGCTCGGACATTACTCAATACGGCAGGAACTTTTGCGGCTAAAGTCGCAGGGTTGTTAGAAGAAGAGGTGCCTTATGAGATGACCCCTGTACGCGGAGAATACCGAGTCTTATCGAAAGACGCTCAAGGCTTTGTCAAACACACTCTTTTCCCTTTGCCTAGTGCAAAAGGTAAAGGCATTCTTGTCATTCCGCAACCGGATGGGACCGTCCGCCTAGGACCCACGGCCACCCCACAAGAGAGTCTCGATGCCGCGCCCATCACGCCTGAAGGGCTTGCGCAAATCAACGACAACGTCGATGACATCTTAGTGAATGTCCCATATCAACACGAGATCCGCACCTATGCAGGCATTCGGGCCACCACCACCCACAAAGATTTTTACATTCAACCCTCAGCCAAGCATCCCCGTTTTATTCACATCGCGGGCATTGATTCCCCAGGGGTCACCGCCGCCCCCGCGATTGCCGAGTATGTGATTGAGACTTGGTTGAAACCGCTCGATCCCATCACCTTAAAATAGTTTAAACACCACACACCCTGTCTTGAGGCAGGGTGTGTTATACTATCTACGTTTGGAGGGATGACGATGGAGTTATGGATTACCTTAGGTGTCTTAGGCACCATGATTGTTGGCTTTTTAATCTATGGATACCGCTCAGGTGGCGTTGAGGCCATGTTAGAACGTGAAAAAACAGTCAACACCATTGAGGCCACCACTCGGTTTACCATCAAAGAGTTAATAGATTTTTTTGGCCAATTGAAGCGGATCGATTCTTTGTATCTCAACGGGCTAACCGCACAAATAAAAACCAACAATCGCCTGAGTGACCCATTTTCACTAAAGCAGGTTGAGCGCTGGGTGATTACCGTTGGTGATGAGGTTGTCCTCGATGAAGCAACGTCAAACTTACACCTTGATGATGCCCGTTTAGTCAACTGCATCGAAAGACTTAACCCGACCCATCCCGAAGCTTTTGATGCACGAAGTGAAATCGAGTGTCAATGGGTGCTTAAAGAACAGACACATTACTTACGTTTTGACGATAACCACCGCATGGCTGTGGTTTTAGAGTCTGTATGGCAAACGCTAGTCGAAGCAGCAGACTAGCGTTTTTATTTGTAATAATTCTATTTCAAATGTCAGTTTTCAATGGCAATCGTATCCGAAAAGGGCTATAATAGGAACAGTAAGTAAGCGATTACACATTCCTAAAGGAGGGATTGTCATGTTAGAAAAAAGTATTTTCTCGAATGGTCAAAAAGTCTATGAGTTAAAAAATCAAACACTCACCTACTACTTCAAGAGTGGCGAGCTCAAAGCGAAAGGGCCTTATGTTCAAAACAAAAAAGAAGGTCAGTGGGAGTATTATCACCGCAATGGCGAACTTTGGAAAACAGGGGAATATAAAGGCGGCAAGAAGCATGGACGTTGGCAACATTTTTCGCCAGAGGGCCAAGTCGAAGTCGATAAGCTTTTTGATCACGGTGTTCAAGTACGATTCGAATAAAGATGTTGCCTAGCAACATCTTTTTTTTGTGTCTGTACACATCTCACTCTTTAGATACGTTATAATCAACTTAAGGAGGCATCGTCATGAAAAGTAAATCCACACAGTACTGGCTTTTTGTGAGCATCGTCACGCTTTCTGTGATTGTTTTAGGGGTCATTTTTCTCGTCTCACTC
>SKJA01000060.1 GCA_007116105.1 Candidatus Izemoplasma sp. | reverse complement strand
GAAACGATGATGCCTACAAACACCAACAACGCAACGGTCCGAACATTGGTTGAAAGATCAAAGACATTAAAGTAGAGCCCTTGAAGCGTTGCAATGACCACAGCCACCAAGGTTCCACCCAGTGAGCCTTCCCATGTTTTCTTAGGGCTGACTTGGGGTGCGAGTTTGTGTTTACCAAACCGCACACCGATGTAGTAGGCGAACATGTCGGTGAAAAGCGTAATAAACAAAAGATAGAAAATGACCGCTAACCCTTCATGCTTGATGAAGACAATGGCGGCCCATCCCATCCCGACGTACAGCGTTGAAAGAAAGAGTTTACCAACAATCGAGTACGTCATTTTTGGTTCAAACACTAAACTCATTTGTAAAAACCCAAGCAGAATCCCAACCGCAATCATAAACCACAGGGGATTCGCATTGTAAATGGTGATGGCAATGGTCGTCACATAGACAATCAACGCATAGCCATAACCTAACAGATACCAGTAGGGTTTCGTTTGTCGGTCTTTAAGATACATCCGGTTCAACTCAAAGGTCGACACCACTAAAGCGACCGCCACAAACGCACTGAAGACGAGGGTGGGTAACCACAACAATGGCACCAATAAAACCGCAATCACAAGACCTGTGATGACCCGCTTATTTTTCATCGTGGCTCACCTTTCCAAAGCGTCGAGTTCTACTGCCATAGGCAGTGAGCGCTTCTTTAAACTTTTTCGGTGTAAAGGCAGGCCAATGGGTTTTCGTAAAGTAAAACTCAGCATACGCTGACTGCCATAAAAGGAAGTTGCTGATGCGTTGTTCACCACTCGTACGAATTAAAAGATCGACGGGAGGTAGAATGGGTTGATAGAGGTGTTCACTGAGTGTTTGAGGGGTGATGTCATCGACGTTTAAGTCGTTTGAAGCCACTTTTAAAGCAATGGCTTTGGCGGCTTGTGCCAGTTCATCTTGCGCCCCGTAATCTAGACAAATGTTTAAAATCAGTCCCGGGTGGTGGGCTGTGTCATGTTCGATTTTTTCCATCAACGCACGGTTGTATGGGTTGATGCGGTCACGGCGACCTGAAAAAACCACGCGTATCGGAAGCTCAGGGTTTTCTAAAGCATCGAGAATCTCTTGTTCACGTGCCTTGGGTAAGCCCATTAAAAAATCCACTTCATCTTGCGGCCGACGCCAGTTTTCTGTTGAGAACGCAAACACGCTCATGACTTCAATGCCTTCTTCATGCGCGGTTTGGACGATTTTTTTGAGGTTGGTTGCCCCTTTTTGGTGACCCATAGAACGCGGTAATCCTCGTTTCGTTGCCCAACGTCCATTCCCATCTAAGATGATGGCCACATGTTTGGGGGTCGTGTTATTCATACATTCACCACACTTTGCTTTATCTATTATACACCACCAAAGAGGGCAATGCATTAAAAAAAATAACCACCGAAGTGGTTATTAAACGGTCATCAAATCTTTTTCTTTGGCTTCAGCTAAAGAACCAATACGTTCGATAAATTGGTCTGTGAGCTTTTGCACATCGTCTTGATAGCCTTTAGAGTCGTCTTCGGAAATGTCAGAGCTTTTTTCAAGTTTTTTGATTGCATCGTTGGCGTCACGACGAATGTTACGAATGGCCACTTTGGCTTCTTCAGCCGAGCTTTTCGTTTCTTTCGCGAGTTGACGGCGACGATCTTCTGTGAGCGGTGGGATGACAATACGAATTTGATCGCCTTCATTTTGCGGTGTCACACTTAAGTTCGCAGCAAGAATTGCTTTTTCTATTTCTTTGACCAAGCTACGGTCATAAGGTTTGATCAGCAACTGCGAAGGTTCAGGCACCGCAATCGAGCCCACTTGGTTGATGGGCGTTGGCACCCCGTAATAATCGACCCGAATCTCATCAAACATTTTAGGGTTGGCACGACCCGTGCGGACTTTTGCTAACTGACGTTCAAAAGCTTTGATGCTACTTTCCATACGTTCTTCACAATCAAATAAAATCTCATCAATCATTGTCGTTCCTCCTATGAAATGATGGTGCCAATGGGTTCACCCATGGCGGCCTTTTTAATGTTTCCAGGTTGATTCATATCAAATACAATGATTTCAATATGGTTGTCTTTGCACAGTGCGGCGGCGGTAGAATCCATGACCGCAAGACCATTTTCAAGTACTTCGTGATGGCTTAGTCGATCAAACTTCACTGCGTCGCTGTGATGTTTCGGGTCTTTATCGTAAACACCGTCGATGCCGTTTTTGGCCATCAAGATGGTGCTAGCACCAATCTCTGCGGCACGCAGAGCACTGGTGGTGTCGGTTGAGAAGTAAGGATTTCCTGTGCCGCCACCAAAGATGACAATCATCCCTTTTTGCAAGTTACTGATGGCTTTGCGACGAATGTAAGGCTCCGCGACCTGAGGAATGTTGAGGCTGGTCATGGTGCGTGTTTCCACACCCAGACCTTCGAGTGCATTTTGTAATGCTAGAGCGTTTAAGATGGTCGCAATCATGCCCATGTAATCGGCGCTGGAACGTTCCATACCCATTTCTGAGGCTTGCTTGCCCCGCCAAATGTTGCCGCCACCCACAATAATACCAATCTCAAAGACACCTAAATCATAGGCTTCTTTAATCTCTTCAGCGATGGCTTTGACACGAATCGGATCAATGCTGCGTCCGTCCAAACCACTGAGTGCTTCACCGCTCAGTTTAATGATAAGTCGCTTTTTACCCTCCATGCTAGCCTCCCACATGAGTGCTACCCTTTGTTGATTTGTGCTTGAACTTCAGCCGCAAAATCGTCTTGACGTTTTTCAATGCCTTCGCCAACTTCTAAACGCACATAGCTCAACACTTGACTGTTTAAGCTTTTTGCATGTGCTTCAACGGTCACGTCAGGGTTCTTGACGAACGGTTGATTGACTAAGCAGATTTCTTTTAAGAACTTATTTAAACGACCAATCACCATTTTATCGACAATGGCTTCAGGTTTTCCTTCGTTTAAGGCTTCAGCGCGTAACACTTCACGTTCATGGTTCACGAAGTCTTCACTGATTTGGCTTTGATCTAAGTATTGTGGATTGCTTGCAGCAACATGCATTGCGATGTCTTTTGCTAAGACGTCATTGTCACCCTCAACCAACGCGAGTGACGCAATGCGTCCACCCATGTGAAGGTAAGGACCAAAGGTTTGACCGTCTTCTTTTGTTAAAACAATCACACGTCTCAAGCTGATTTTTTCACCGATTTTAGCGGTTGCATCAACGATGACATCCGCTAATGCTTTGCCGTTGAGTGGTGCCGCTAACGCTGATTCTAAATCGGTGACTTTATTGTCTACAAGGGCTTGACCGACCGCGTCGATGAGCGATAAAAATTCACTGTTCTTAGCGACGAAGTCAGTTTCTGAGTTGATTTCATAAACGTATGCGGTGTTGCCTTCTACCGCGATGTTGCAAAGACCTTCAGCCGCAATACGATCCGCTTTTTTCGCGGCTTTGGCGATGCCTTTTTCACGTAAATAATCGATGGCTTGTGTTAAGTTTCCGTCGGTTGCTTCCAAAGCTTTTTTACAATCGAGCATACCAGCGCCCGTTTTTTCTCTTAATTCTTTGACTAATGCAGCAGTTACAGCCATGGGAATCCCTCCATTTATTTTATCATAGTCTGCGTCATAAAAATATCGCTTTTCTTGGAAAAAAGAGAGCTTAAAAGCTCTCCTTTATTGTTTTAAGGTGTCAATAAGTTCGGCTTTTTTAAGTTTAGAGTACCCTGTTAAGCCACGTTCTTTAGCAAGTTCCTTAAGTTCAACAACGGTCATTGCTTCATAATCGATTGAAGCTGGTTTAGCCGATGGTGCAGGTTTGCTTTCAGCTTTAGGTGATTCTTTGACTTCAGCTTTGACTTCTTTTTTTACTTCTGGTTTAACTTCTTTTTTCACTTCTGGTTTAGCTTCTGGTTTGACTTCTTTTTTGACTTCAGGTTTTGCTTCGACAGCTTCCACTGGCTTCGCCGCAGGTTGTGGTGCAGCTTTCGGTGCCGGTCTAGCGTCTGAAGTTGCTGGACGCGGGCTGCGTGCAGATGGGTGATCTTGACGTTGACGCTCTTGGCGTTGACGACGTTCAACCACTTCGGCTGGTTTAGTTTTGATTTCTTCTATCTCGCCGCCAGCACCTTCAACAAGGGCGTTCGCGAGTGTTTTGACAATGACTTTAATGGAACGAATGGCATCGTCATTGGCTGGAATTAAATAATCTAAATCGTCTGGGTCACAGTTGGTGTCTGCCATACCGTAGACAGGAATGCCAAGTTTACGTGCTTCTTTAATGGCGTTGATTTCTTTTTTAGGGTCGACAATAAAGACCGCTTCAGGTAACGTACGCATCTCTTTGATTCCGCCTAAGAATGTTTCTAAGCGGTCAAGTTCTTTACGTAACCCAATGACTTCTTTTTTAGGTAAACGTTCAAACGTTCCGTTTTTTTCCATTTGTTCGATTTCATGTAAACGACGAACACTGCGACGAATCGTTTTGAAGTTGGTTAAGGTACCACCAAGCCAACGTTTTGAGACATAAAATTGTCCCGCACGAAGTGCTTCTTCGACGATGACGTCTTGAGCTTGTTTTTTAGTTCCGACAAATAAGACTTTGCCACCATTTTTGCTGATTTCTAAGAAACGAGCGTACATGTCTTCGATGTAGGTGACGGTTTGTTGTAAATCAATGATGTGAATGCCGTTACGTGAGGTGTAGATGTAACGATCCATTTTTGGGTTCCAACGACGGGTTTGATGTCCGAAGTGAACGCCTGATTCTAAAAGGTGTTTCATTTGAATGACTGCCATAAAACTTAGGCCTCCTATTTTTTTTGATTTTTCCGCCATTCGGCTCTTCACACCCCACCACTCAAACCTATGTTTAAGCTCTTGGCGGTGCGCTCCCCGAATGTGTGTATTTTACGGCATTGGTTAGTATAACAAAAAAAATGCTTGGTGGCAAGCATTTTTCCTTAATTTAAGTGGGTGAGTTCAAGGCTCCACGACTGGTGTAACGCGGCTTCTTTGAAACGTTGTTTCAAAGGAGCGTACAGCCAGTAAATCGTCATAAAATTACTGAGGCCCATCACAATTTGAAAAGGGATATCCGCAAGAATGTAGACTTGCGCTGAGACACCGGTTTGAAGCACCGCGAAGGGCACAAAAACAAACCCATAAAGACTGCCCATGAATAGGCCGAAAAGCGCCAAAACATGAACGTTTTGAGTGCGTTTTAGCACCGTGTGATAGAACATTGGAATGAGTGCCCAGCCCAGATACATTGGCACCATGATTAAAGGATTGAGCGCGCCCATCCAAAGACTGTCGAGAAACACATAGACCAACAACATGATCATGCTTTCTTTGAAGGTAAAATGCGTCACAAAAAGAAGAACTAATAAAGTCGTGAACTGGACATTAGGAATAAAGGTTAAGAGTTGTTCTTGAACAAGCAGAATGCTTGTCAGTACAGCCATCGTCGTCATTTTACGAACGCTCATTGAATCACTTCCTTTACGGTGCTGATTGAACCGCAATACGATCGAAGGTGACCACATCACCATCGTCAAGCACTAAGGTGTCCACACCAAAATTCGCATGCACTCCGTTGAGTCGGATTTGAAAAAAAGTACGTTGCCAATCGGTCATTAAACCATCAATACCTAAAATCGCACGCCCTAACGTCGGACTTTGAGCACACTGTGTATCAGGGGTGTAAAAGGGGGTCGCACAGACCACCTCGAAATGTGCATCAAGCAAGGAAAACAAGCTGTCTTCTGTGGTCAAAGGCGTGGCGACTGAACGAATTAACTGTCCTTCGTCACGCAACTCAATGACCACATTGCCTTCGTTGGATGTGAAACTGTCTTGCCAAAGCCAAAGCGCGAAGGCACTAAGTGCTAAGACAAGAAAACTGACACTCAGTTTACGCCGCATGAACTACGGTTTTAAAAACGGCTGAACCGTTTGATTGTTGAGGAAATTTTCAATCATCGAAAGAGCGAGTAGACTTTGGGGTGTTGAAAACATTGTGTCTGCTTGGGTATCACCCATTTGCCATTTGAACAGGCCTCCACCCAAATGGTATTCGAGCAGGAGATCCACCAAGTTGACGTCGTCTTCGTTGGTGATGTTAAGTGGGTTTTCCCCACCGACAATAAGCGCCGCAATGCTTAAGGCAAGCGTTGCGCTGTTGTCGGCTTCTTTGGCCAAGGTCACAAGGCGTTCAACCGCATCAAAATGACTTAGATCATAATGCGTCGCTAAAACAAGCATCGCTAAGGCGTCGGTAGACGCAAGCGCCTCGAGGTCAAGCGCATCGACATAGGCGCTAAACGCATCGATGAAATTGTTGACGTTTAAGTGATTGTACGACTCAATTGCAACGTATACTAAACTGTTTAAGAATAAGAATTCATCGGTCATCGTCAAACTCGGTAATAGGGCAATCAACGCATCCGCATATGCGGTTTCAGAAACCCCAAGCGCTCGAGCGACAAGAAGCTGTCCAACCAACCCTGCGGCGGTATCCGCTGGCGTAGCGTTAAAGCTACGCTCTAAGTCTGTGCCACGGTAACGCAGCGCAAACGCTTGATGCAAGTAGAAATTATTCGTTGCTAAGGCAGATTCAAGAAGGGTGTCTTCATACGTTGATAGAATTGAATGCACGGCTTCTGCACGATCGTCCCACCACATTAAGCGGAAAGTAAAGACATCCCCGTTTTCATGGGTCGCCTCACCGATGCCAACCTCTAAAGGCACACCATTACGTAAAATCTGTATAAAGTTTCCGAACTGCGTCTGCATGGCGCCAACGCCTGTGATAAAAGGAGAGCCAAAATCGGTGTTGTACACCATACGCTGACGTAAAACGCCCGTTAATATTTCGAAAATCGAAAGGTCCATAGACGATAAATAGGGAACATTGAGTACTTCAGGGTCGTCTGTTTCAATCACAAACGTCACCATCGCGTCGACTTCACGGTCTAAGAACTCACTCAGTTGTTCAAACAAATCATCAACTTGTTCTTGTAAACGATCCCGCTCACCTTGAAGCGTATCCAGTTGCGCTTGAAGCGCTTGGTTTTGTGCGACAAGCGCATCGTAATCGGCTTGAGAAATGCCATTAGAGCCACACGCAGTTAACACCATTAGGGTAAACCCTAGAAGTACCATACTCAGTAATTTTTTCATGTCTTCCTCCAATAAAATGTATTAAAAAAACCATCGCCCGGATGGTTTACGAAAATCTTACGACAAAAAAAGTATAAGATTGACGTAATCACTCATACCCAGGAGCTTTACTACTTGAACGTTAGGTAGGTCTACCGGCTCATCTTCTTTCTACTTTGCACCTTCCCGCTTGCGCAGTGGTTATTGCATTTCGTCCGAATTACGGTTGCTGGGACAGCTTGGGAGTCTCACCCAATTCCCTGTTATGTTAAAAACACCTAAGTTCCTCTTTATTATGTCTTAATTCTTAACTCAAGTCAAGGAAGAATATGCTATAATTGGAGCATCTCAAAGGAGTGATGTTATGCGTGGTTTTGAAGTGGCCAAGGGCTATCAAAACATTGATTTACCCAAACGTTCAACCTTGCGAAGCGCTGGATACGATATTGCGATTTGCGAAGCGATGACGCTTGAGCCAAAAGCCATCGTTAAAGCCCCCACTGGAATCAAGGCCTACATGCAAGACCAGGAGGTTTTGATGCTCTATCCGAGAAGTTCTTTGGCGATGAAAGGGTTGACCATCCCAAATAATGTGGGCATCATTGATGCTGATTATTATGGTAACTCTTCCAACGATGGCGCCATCTTTGTTCAACTGTACAACTTTTCAGATCAACCCATCACACTTGAAAAAGGTGAACGGATTGCCCAAGGCATTTTTCAAACCTACTTAAAAGCAACCGATGAACGTCCTCCAAAACACGTCCGTGCGGGTGGTTTTGGCAGTACGGGACGATAAAAAAACGAGTGAAATCACTCGTTTTTTTTTATAACTCAATCGCAAACATGATCTCCGCTGTCGCGGCCAGTTCACCGTTGACTGTGGCCACCGCTTTCGCTTTTCCAACTTGGCCTTTGAGCTTTAAGATTTCAACCGTTAAAAGCAATTGGTCGCCCGGCACAACTTGACGCTTGAAGCGACACTTGTCAATGCCTGCAAAATAAGCCAGCTTCCCTTGGTACTGTTCGTGACTTAGCAGTAAAATCGCACCAGCTTGAGCGAGGGCTTCGATAATCAAAACCCCAGGCATGACATGTTTTTCCGGAAAGTGGCCTTGAAAGAATGGTTCATTCACAGTCACATTTTTGATTGCTTTAATCTTCTCTAAGTTTGATTTTTCAAGCACGGCATCCACGAGCAAAAACGGATATCGATGCGGAAGTATTTGCTTGATTTGATCGCTGTTGTAAATCATGTTAACTCTCCCATCGTTTGAAACATAGCGTCGCGTTATGACCACCAAACCCTAAAGAGTTTGAAAGTGCGTATCGAAGTGGTTTCGTACGTGCTTGGTTCGGCACAATGTCTAAATCACACTCAGGATCGGGGGTTTGATGATTGATGGTCGGTGGCACTTGACCATGTTTGAGTGCGAGCACCGTTAAAATCGCTTCTAAGGCACCTGAAGCCCCCAGGAGATGCCCACTCATCGATTTGGTTGATGAGACAAGCAACTGTGTACTATGTGCCTCAAAGAGGCGTTTAATGGCTTTTGTTTCGGTTTTGTCGTTGAGCGGGGTTGAAGTCCCATGGGCGTTGATGTAATCGATGCTTGTCAACGGTATGCCCGCTTCATCAACGGCCATCTTCATCGACTGCAAGGCACCCTCACCCTCAGGGTCTGGGGCAGTGATGTGTGAGGCATCACACGTGGCGCCATAACCCACGATTTCACCGTAGATGTGTGCGCCTCTGGCCTGTGCGTGTTCGAGGGTTTCAAGCACCAGGGTGCCCGCGCCCTCACCCATCACAAAGCCTGAGCGTTCTAAGTCAAAGGGACGACAGGCCGTGTTAGGATCGTGTTCTTTACTGAGGGCATGCATGACTTTAAAGCCCCCTAAACCTAGAGGGGTAATGGAGGCTTCAGCGCCTCCTGTAATGGCAACGTCTAAATAGCCGTCCCGTAAGGCACGAAACGCATCGCCAATTGAGTTTGTCGCAGAAGCACATGCGGTCACCGAAGCGGTGACCATGCCTTTGGCGCCATATTCAATCGCAATGTTTCCCGCGGCTAAGTTAATGATGGCCATAGGAATGAAGAAAGGTGATAAGCGGTCATACCCTTTGGTTTGACCCTTGGTTTCTTCTAAAGCGATGGTTTCAAGCCCACCAATCCCACTGCCATAATAGACCCCCATCTTCGTCGCATCTAACGTGTCTAGCGGTAACTGTGCATCATTCATGGCTTCTTTGGTCGCAATCATGGCCATTTGAATGAAGCGGTCGTAACGCTTAATCAATTTTCGGCCAAAATAACTTTCAAAATCAAAGGCTTTGACTTCGCCTGCGACATGCACCCCCAAATCGGT
>SKJA01000147.1 GCA_007116105.1 Candidatus Izemoplasma sp. | reverse complement strand
TTCTAAACTTTTCAAACCATTGTGTAATTTCTTCCAATCTTTTGACTCTCGCCTGTGGTTTTCCACTTCTTGAAAGCTCATGATTCTCGCCTTTGAACCAAACAAATCTTGTCTCCAAACCACGAACTTTTAAGAGTGCGTGGAACTGTTGTGCTTGCTCAATAGGGCAACGATGGTCTTTATCTGAATGAATCAGTAAAAGGGGTGTTTCAATGGCGTTCACATATTTGATTGGGGATTGGTCATACAGTTTTTGACGATCAGTGAATGGGTCAGCAGCAGTTTGATCGGAAGCGAAATAGTATCCGATGTCGGATGTTCCATAAAAGGATTCCCAGTTGCTGATGCATCGTTGGGTGGCTGCGGCTTTAAATCTCTGAGTTTGACCAATGATCCAATTGGTCATAAAGCCTCCATAAGAGCCTCCTGTGACAAACAATTGGTTTGTGTCAATGCTCGCATATGACGCCAAGACAGCATCGGTGAAGGCCATCAAGTCGTCGTAATCAATGGTCCCATATTTACCACGGATGTCTGCAAAGTCATTGCCTTTACCATCCGAACCACGAGGATTGGCAAACATGACCACATAGCCTTGATTCGCCCAGTACTGCATCTCATGATAATACACTTTCCCATAGACGGTTTTTGGTCCCCCATGAATGTTTAAAATGGCGGGGTATTGTTTTGCTTCATCGTAGTCTTTAGGTAACAACACAAAACCTTTGACGACGTGGTGTTCAAAAGGCACACTGATCGTGTGTGGTGACGCGACGTAGTGGTTTTTGAGTGTTTTTGTGTTCAGTCGTGTTTTTTGGCTGAGTTGACCGTGTTGGTTTAAGGCATAGAGTTCTTGAAGTTTTTGATCTTTCAAACCAATCAAAAGGAAATCTTGTTCAAAGGGGATGAGTCCATCGATGCTTCCAGGCATCTCAAAGAGTGTGTGTAACGATCCATCCGCTTCTAAGGTGTGCAACACCGTGTGATCGTCACGCGTGCTGATGAAATAAAACGTGTTTTGATCAACCCACGAGGTTTGTGATGTGCCAAAGCGTACATCGCTACCCACCGTGTTGTGCAGCGCGTGACCAAAGGGACGATAGAACGATAGTTTTCCACCTTCAAGAAGATAGAAATCGGGGTTTTGGTTTAATCCATAGGCTTTCATGTCTCTAGCCGCAACCACGATTGAATCATTGAAATCGATGATGTTGGTGATGTTGAGCCCATCTTCACTAAGACGTGTGAGGGTGGCGTCTGAGACACTGTAACGATACAGTGGAGCCGTAAAAGAGCGGACACCTTCTAAAGGTTTACCCGTGAGATAAAGCGTGCTTTTGTCCTGTGAAAGGGTGTATGTTTCAATGTTGAACTCAGGGCTTATCACGGGTTCAACGGTGTTCGTTTTGACGTTATAGACAAACAATTGAAGTCGTTGATTCGTGATAAAATCACGACCATTAAAGTAATAGGGCATGCACTCAATGTCTTCATACAAAGACGCTCTTTTGCGTGCCTTTAGATACGCTTTTCTTTGAGTCTCATCGCCCTTATAAAGGACATGATCGGATGGCGTTAACGAGGCTTTTAAAAGCAGCAACTCAGGTGACAATATGGCTTCAACTGTAGCTTTAAATGGCAAAGTCACAAAGGGTTCTAAGGTCTTGCTGAGGAGATGGTAGCGATAGAGTTTCGATTTCATCTCAAGATCGAGCTGTTTCTTTTCTTTTGCATTGGCTTGCCAAGACACTAACAAACTCGCATCATCGTAAAACATGATGCTTGAATTTTCTTTCAGCGCTTTGTGTTTTTTAACCCCCGCGCTGTCACCAATGTAAAGCGTGTGCTCGTACGTGTTTTTTTCCTCATTTGCAAGTGCAACCGTAAAGGCGTACGCGGTCTTTGAAGGTGAATGAATCAAGTTTGCTAAATAACGAAATGACAAAAATTGTGTCAGTTCAATGGGTTTCATACCGTCTCCTTAAGTCGTTGTGGCATTTGGTTTATTGTACCACACTTCCTTTGTGTTATGACACTTTGACATAAGCTAACGTAAAAAAAAGACAGCCTTAGCTGTCAAAGTTTTCGTAAAACGGCAATCAATAAAATCGCACCGATCATGGCGATCACAAAACTCTCAATGTCAAAGCTACCCACCGAGCCTAAGCCCAGCATGGACGCGATGGTTCCTCCGATGAAAGACCCTAACAATCCTAAAATAATGTATTTGAGCAGTCCTCCACGTTTCGTCCCCATCAAATGCGAGGCAATCCAACCAACCAAAGCACCAAAGACCAGCCAACTTAACAATCCCATAACAACACCCCTTTTTTTTCAGTATAACACATCAACGCTTAGAAGACGCATGTTCCTTATGTTGTCCCTTATGATACACCAAAACACCCGCAAGCATCATCAACACAATCCAAAGAACCAACAGGTAAAGATTCACTGTTGAGGTGAAGACATCTAAGATGAATCCTGAGAGAACCGTGCCAATGATGGCCCCAAGACCGTAGGCTGT
>SKJA01000041.1 GCA_007116105.1 Candidatus Izemoplasma sp. | reverse complement strand
GCCATTGATTCTTCTGAAGTGTCTGGCATAAAAGAAGCCATTGCTGCGTCAGATTATGACTTGTTGATGATGTTTGAAGCAGACTTTTTTGAAAACATCCTCACCTACGATGTGTCTTCAGGTCTTGACGCACCTCACATCCAGATGTTTTTTAACAGCACGTCCCAAGAATCAAGCACCATCTTTCAAGTGATGCGAAGCACCTTCAATGAGTTTGAACGTTCACTCACCAATCGCTTTGACATCAACCGCAGTGAAGACGTTGCGTTCAACTTAGCCACCGCAGAAGATGAAAGCATCCAGTTCATTGTGGGACTTGTGCCATTTTTACTGATTGTATTCTTATTTACAGGGGCTCAAGCGATTGCTTCAGAAGCGATTGCGGGTGAAAAAGAACGAGGCACCATTGCAACCCTCTTGGCCACCCCAGTCAAACGTTCAGAGATTGCCTTAGGTAAGATTCTTGGACTTGCGATTACTGTCATGGTCTCTGCCGCATCGAGTTTTTTAGGTTTGATTCTATCCTTGCCTAGACTGGTAGGCAGTGAGGGTTTTACGCTTAGTATGTATGGCCCTTTCACGTATGGGTTAATGTTTATTATTCTCATTACGACCGTGTTGATTTTCGTGGTGATGATTTCCTTAATTAGTGCTTATGCCAGAAGCATCAAAGAAGCGGCCTCATTGACCGCCCCCTTGATGATCTTTGTGTTCTTAATTGGGCTTACCTCACTGTTTGGATCTGCGAGTGACAATCCTTGGCTATACCTGGTTCCAATTTACAATTCTGTGCAAAGTTTAACGAGTATCCTATCACTGGATGTCAACATGCTCAGCCTCGGGCTGACCATCCTCAGCAACCTCACCATCGTGTTACTCGGTGTGGGCGTGCTTGCAAAAATGTTTGCTTCAGAAAAAGTGATGTTCAACACTTAAAGACCTTCCTCGGTGAAAGTATCGAGGTTAAATTTAGAACAAATTGATAATAAATTTTTACTTAATCTATTGTCAAACGTAGCATGGCGTAGTAGACTAAAGATACACCAAGGTCTCTACACGAAAAATAAAGGAGTTAAACCGCATCGCATCCAACACGGTGCGGTTTTTCTTTTGATGACTTGGTTGTGACTTGAAAGAGAGTTTTGAACGGCAGGTGAATCGGTCGTGTTATGGTTCTCTACTGAGCTTCATTTTTATGGATAAGGGATTCCTTGAAGTATGAATAATAGAATCATCCTACTAAAATGAGTGTTTTCTAACGCGCAACTTGAGGCGATGTTTCTTTTGGCTTTACTGGCTTTTATGACCTCGATTTGCGTTTTATATGGGTGCATTGAAAGGCTGTGCTATACTGAGAAAAAAGGAGGGGTTTCGATGTTAAACACCCTAGTGAAGTTCAATTTAAAGATGGGCATGGCGCATCTTGTGCAAGCCATATTGATGGTCATCATTGCCCTGTTTGTGTTAGAGGATTTACAAGAGTTTCAACCCGCGATTGTGGCCTTTCACCAAGATTTGGATCCACAAACGAATGCCTTAGTGACGGTCAGTCGAACCTTGTTCACGTTACCGTTTGCTTTGGTGACGACGTTCTTTTTATTTCTATCGGCGGGGTTTCATTTTCTCGTCGTCCTCTTTAAAGAACGTTATTTGGCTGACATTGGCCGCGGTGTGAATGTTTTTCGTTGGGTAGAATACGCCCTCAGCTCATCGCTGTTGATTGTGTTGCTTGCCATTTTGTTTGGTGTGCGAGACATTCAAACGCTGACCTTAATTTTCATTGCGAACGCCACCATGAACCTACTGGGTCTTGAGATGGAAATGAGCAACATAAACACCACCAAAACACGGTTTTTACCGTATTGGATTGGCTGGTTAATCGGACTTGCGCCTTGGGTTGCGATTTTGATGTATTTGTTCTTTTCTAATAACCTTGATTTAGTGCCTTGGTATGCATGGGCTGCGATTGGTGGGTATTTCCTATTCTTTAATAGCTTTGCGTTTAACATGTGGTTTCAATATAAAAAAACAGGCCCTTATCAAGAGTATATCTTTGGCGAACGCGTCTACATTTGGTTGAGTCTCATCGCGAAATCCGTAATTGCGTGGATCGTCTTTACTGGGGCCATCCAAACCAGTGACATCATCAGTCAGTTATTCTAAGTCAAGGCCTTGAAAGAAGTGACGTTATGACACCCCTGCATGGTTTAACCCCTCTCACATTACCCAACGGACAGGTCATTAAAAACCGTCTATTAAAATCCGCGATGAGTGAGTCTTTGGGGACCAAAGAACATGCGCCCTCGCCTGCCTTAGAAACGCTGTATGAAGCCTTTGCAAAAGGGGGAAGCGGCATCGTCATCACCGGCAATGTGATGATTGACCGTGACGCTTTAGGTGAACCCTCGAATGTTGTGATTGAAGATGAGCGGCACCTAGATGCCTTAAAGCGCTGGGCCGCCGCAGGCACACAAAACAACACATCGCTTTGGATGCAGCTCAATCATCCGGGCAAGCAATCGCCTAAATTTC
>SKJA01000153.1 GCA_007116105.1 Candidatus Izemoplasma sp. | reverse complement strand
GAACCCGGAAGCACCCTTGGCACCGTGACACTTGTCAATGTCCAAAGTAGCTACCAATACAGTTTAGACGAGGGTCAAACATGGCTCAATGTGCCCACGCAATCTCAAACCGTTGAGGATCTCGCAGTGCAAGCCGGCGACACCATTCTTGTGCGCGACACCGCGCGTGCAGGATTTTCACAAGCACTCACCGTACGTGCTCAAGACCTAGGAACATAAAAAAACCATCTTCTAGCCTTTTGTGGTTAAAGTGTACCCTATAAAACTAGAGTCTCCTTTTTTCAAGGAGTCCGTTTTATAGGGTACATTTTAGGTTAGAAGATGGTTTTAATTTGTCATGGATTTGCTTATTTAGAACGTTTCAGCGGAAACCGTAAGGTGACGACAAAGAGGGTATCAACCTCGAGGTCTATCGAGGTTTGATGCGCTTCAAGCACACGCTTGACAAGCGCTAAGCCCAGCCCATGTCCGGAACTTGAGGGGTTGCCTTTGACAAAAGGCTTAAACAAGCTCTCAGTGCTTTCCTTAAGCGTTCCATCCACCGCGTTCTCGATTCGCCAAAGGACGTCTTCATCGTCCTTTTTTAAATGGATTGTGACCGTGCCAAGAGGACGTCTATGTTGTAAGGCGTTCTCGACTAAATTGCGTAAAGCCAACCACAATGCCGCAGAATCTCCAATGACGTCAAACGCTTCACCTTCCGTGTGAATGTCTGGCGTATGGTCATAGATTAGACCCAGCCGTTCAACGATCGCATGGGTCATTTGCAAGAGGTCACACGCGCCCATGTCGGCCCGTGAATCAACACTTTGCGCCTTGGTTAACGCCAACAGCTGATCGATCAACCCTTGCATGCGTTGTGTTTCCTCAACCATCGAATGATACAAAACGCGTTGTTCATCGGGGTTTTGAATCAGGTCATCGGTCAAGGTTTCCAAAGAGGCACTCAAAATGGCAAGCGGTGTTTTTAGCTCATGCGAGGCCTGAGCCAGAAAGTTCTTCTGTGCTTGCTCAAGTGCGGTTGCTTTGGTAAGTTCGTCTTCTAGTTGTTGATACGTTGCTTTTAAGCGTAAACTCAAATCGTGAAAGGTTTTTGAAAGCAGTCCAATTTCATCCTTACCATGCGCAGCGACGGGTTGAACTTCTTGAAAGTTCTCCCACGTGGAGATGGTGTGCTGAAGCTGATTGAGTGGCTTCGTTAAGGTTCTTGAAAAACGCCACGCAAAGGCAATAGACAACAGAAAACTCATTGCTAACGCGCCAAAGAAGAGTTGATTGATGAGTGTGAGTTGTTGGTCGTACGTTTGTAAGGGGGTGGCTAAACGAATCACATACCCTTGTTGAGTGGAAAAATGATTCAGGTAAGGTAAGTTTTGACGCACGGTGACCAGTGTGAACGACGTTTCATTACGCAGCCGTTCTTGCTCAATCAATCGCAAGGGGGTTTGTGTCATGGTCGAATACACAATGGCGCCATTTTGATGGTAGAGGGTGATGAAAAAAGGGGTGTTGAGTTCACGGGCACTCAGCGCTTGTAAAAGACTCTCTAAAGAAGGTGCTTCTGTCACCAGTGTCGCCACTAAAGCCGCTTCATCTTCAAGCTGCTGGGCTGTTCTACGGGTGATGAGTGTGGGCAGACCATACAGTTGAAGCATCCAAAAAATCAAACTGATCACACTCGCAAACACCAAGAAGAAAAGACTTAAACGCCAAAAAAGACTACGTCGCATCCTCACTCACCTCAAATCGATAGCCACTGCCTCGAACGGTCGTGATAAAGGCATAAGGCTTTAATTTCTGTCTGAGTCGTTTGACATGCGTGTCCACGGTCCGTGTGTCACCATAATAATCGTAACCCCACACACGGTCGAGTAGTAAAGGCCGAGACAACACGCGTCCAGCTTCTTGCATAAAAAGAATTAACAGCGCATACTCAATCGGTGAGAGCGCAAGAGGTTTATGCTCTAAGTACGCTTGTTGGGCTTTTAAGTTTATGCTTAACTGCCCCGCACACAGTGTGTCTGAATCGTGGGTTGTTTTCCGTAAATGCACTTTAATCCGTGCCATCAGTTCTTTTAAGCTAAAAGGCTTTGTTAGATAATCATCCGCGCCTAAATCGAACCCAAAGAGCTTATCGTCTTCTTCACCACGGGCGGTCAACATGATCACAGGCACAGAACTGTGTTGTCTTAACGTTCTTAAAACCCGCCATCCATCGGTGGTCTTTAACATCACATCCAACAACACACAATCCACCGCATGGTCAAAAAAGAGCGTCTCAGCCTCTTTGGCATCGTGCGCTTTTAACACGGTATAGTGTTCGTTGATCAGATAACGTTCGATCAGGGTTTGTAGTTTTACATCGTCTTCGACCACTAAGATCGTCGGTTGTGACATCTCAATCACCTCACCTTATTGTAGCATGCACCCTCGAATCCATGTCAGCCTTTTTTACCTTTGCGTTAGTTGTCACACAGTTGTCACATTCGTCCTATATGATAGGAAAAAAAAGAGGTGAGCGATATGAAACGTTT
>SKJA01000042.1 GCA_007116105.1 Candidatus Izemoplasma sp. | reverse complement strand
TAAGTTCTATGCTGTCTTGAAAACCGCTTTGCGCAACGTTAAGTCGGGCGGTTGATAGTGGTCCTGGTTTGTTGTCAGTAGCTAAGACGCGGTGGGCTTTCTTTTGTTGGATGGCTTGAATTGCTAGATAGCCATGATCGGTCCCGACATCCATTAAGCATGTCGCATCCTCCACATAATCTAATAGCGTTTGAAGCCTTTTGGAAAGTGTCATCGCCCCGTCATAAAGTCTTTAAGTTTTTTACTGCGCGAAGGGTGTCTAAGCTTTCTGAGTGCCTTCGCTTCAATCTGACGAATCCGCTCACGGGTGACACCAAACTCACGGCCAACTTCTTCAAGGGTCCGGGTGCGACCATCGAGTAAGCCAAACCGCATTCTCAGGACTTTCTCTTCACGATCGGTTAACGTTTCCAAAACTTCATCCAGTTCCCGCTTCAACATTTCTTTTGAGGTAAACTCAAGCGGAGTGAGCGTGTCGTTATCTGGAATGAAATCACCGAGGGTTGAGTCTTCCTCTTCACCGACAGGGTTTTCAAGCGAAATGGGCTCTTGGGCAACTTTTTGAATGATTTGAACCTTCTCAACACTGATGCCCATGCGTTCTGCGACTTCTTCTGGTTGAGGTTCGCGACGCAGCTCTTGAATCAGTTGTCGTTGTGTGCGTACGAGTTTGTTGATGGTTTCAACCATGTGTACGGGAATTCGGATCGTCCGTGCTTGATCGGCAATGGCACGGGTGATGGCTTGACGAATCCACCACGTGGCGTAGGTTGAAAACTTAAAGCCTTTCATGTGGTCAAATTTACCAACGGCTTTAATCAATCCCATATTTCCTTCTTGAATGAGATCTAAAAATTGCATGCCGCGACCGACATACCGCTTCGCGATGGAGACCACTAGACGAAGGTTCGCTTCTACGAGTTTGTTTTTGGCCAGTTCGCCTTTGAACATGATTTGTTCAACTTCAAGTTTGTATTCAGGACTGATTTCCAGTCCTTCATTTTGCATTTGATCAAACTTTTCTCTCGCGAGGGCAGCATGATAAATGTCTTTGGCAAGTTCAAGCTCGTAATCGGGATCAAGCAGTTCAACTCGCCCAATTTCTTTGAGGTACATTCTAACGGGGTCATCGACTTTAATCGCGATGTTACTCTCAAAAGACTTGTCTTGAAGCAGTTCTTCTTCTATTTGCGAGGTGAAGTCAAGATCTAAAATGATCCGTTCATCCTCATCTTCATCGTCGTCATCGTCGTCGTCATCGACATCGTCGTCCAAATCTTCTAAGAGAATTTTGGGCATTTTATAGGTGACTAGATCGTCTTCACTAACCACGTCAATGTTTCGTTTTTCGAGTTCTGCGATTAAATCGTCTAAGTCGTCAGAGTTTTCATCAATGTGTTGTTTAATTTCACTGACACTGACATACCCCTTAACCTTACTGCCTTGAATTAACGCTTCGATGATGTTATTTTTTTCCATGAAATTGCTCCTTCCGCAATTTGATGATGATTTCACGCATGGCTTTGCGCTCTGTCTCATTGTCGCTTTCTTTGATGGCTCTTTTTAGTGAATCAATATATTGCTTCTTTTTGAATTGATGCATGGTGCTTAGTAGATCGTCGAACTCTTCCGCATTGAATGGATAGTCCTCTAAATGCAGATGTTTTTTCAAGTACTCTTGTTGGTGAATTGGCAGAGCTTGAATGAACAATGAAGGGACGATACAACTTTGCGGGTGATGGTCGTAGTATTCAAAGATTTCAAACTGAATGTCTCGTGCGTCTTTAGCGACGTACGTTAAGTCGTCAAACTCGAGGCGAAACATACGGGTGTAGAGCTCGTCTTTAAAGAAATAGTTTAAAAACAATCGCTCTGCCCGTTGAAACTTATCTGTGATCAGGACAGGCGAGAGTGGTTTCGCTTGCAGCGGTGGGGTGAAACGGAACGCCCGCTCAAAATCTTGGATTAAGATCGTGGCTTGGATCCCTGCTTCGCTGGCTAAGCGTTCTAGATAATGACGCTGGGTGGTGAGAGGGGTTTTTGAAAGTGGTTTAAACAAGACACTTTTAACCGTTTCAAGACCATCAATTTGCGTGACGTCATAACGTTTTAAAGCATCGACAAACAGGTAATCAAGTTTGCTTAAAGCCTGTTCGATTTGCTTTAGGAACGCCCCTGCTCCATGTTTTTGGATGTAATCATCAGGGTCCATGCCTTGAGGCAGTTGAACCATTCGGACGTTGAGTTGATGTTGTTCGACCGTGTCGATGAAGCGGCGCGTTGCTTCTTGACCTGCTTGGTCACTGTCCAAACATAAAATCACATCGTGACATAAGGGCTTTAATGATTTTAAGTGATGCGGTGTCAAGGCCGTGCCCATGATGGCAACCCCTTCATGCAGGCCAGCTTGATGTGCCGCAATCACATCCATAAAGCCTTCGAAGATGACCACTCGGCCCGAATCTTTAATGGCTTTTTTTGCGCGGTGAAAGTTATATAGAACTTGATTTTTCTCAAAGGTGACTGTGGTCGGACTGTTGATGTACTTCGCCTGCGTGGAGGGTTGTATCGTACGGCCGCTAAAGCCCACCACATTGCCGTATACATCATGCAGTGGAAAGATTAAGCGTTGGCGGTAAAAATCGAACGGTGGGTCACCGGGATGAACCAAAGCCACATCGACCATGTCACTGAGCAGATGACCTTGCGCTTTAAAGGTTTGAAACAACGCATCTTTTTGTTTTGGCGCGTAACCTAAATCGAAGGTTTGAATGACCTCGTCTTTGACCCCTCGGTCCGTTAAGTATCGTTTGGCTTCATGCCCTTCTTCTGTGTGATTTAACATCACCTTGAAAAAGGTCATCGCTTCGTGATTAAGAGCATAAAAAGGGGCTTTTCGATCTTCTTGACCGGTCGAAGGCACTTCAAGACCGACGCGTTGGGCTAAGAATTTGACCGCCTCTGGATGGGACAGTCCTTTAGTTTCTTTAACAAAGGTCAACGCATTGCCTGATGCTTTACACGAAAAGCAATGATACACTTGCTTTTCTTCACTCACCGAAAAAGACGGCGTTTTCTCGTCATGAAAGGGGCACAATCCAACGTAATTTTTGCCTCTTTTTTCAAGCTTAGTCGCGTCGTTGATCAATTCAATGAGATTGGTCTTTTGAAGAACATCATCAAGAAACGTTGTGGAATGCGCCATAAGACTCCTTAGAAACGAGTTTTTTGATCTAAATACGTCATGAGTTCAGTGATGGGAAGGGTGATTTGATCCATACTGTCGCGGTCGCGAAGGGTGACGGTCTGTTGTTCGAGCGTTTGATCGTCGATGGTCACAACAAATGGGGTTCCAATTGCATCTTGACGGCGATAACGACGCCCAATGTTGCCCGCTTCATCGTAGGTGACGCGGAAGCGTTTGGCCAGTTGATCGAGCAGTGTGAATGCTTCGTCCCGATGTTTTTTCTTAACCAACGGAAACACCGCCACTTGATAAGGCGCTATAAAAGGATGCAGTTTTAAGACGGTGCGGGTGTCCACCTCAGAAAGGGCTTCTTCGTGATACGCCTCATGCAGGACAGCTAAAAAGAGTCGATCTAAACCTAAAGAAGGCTCGATGACATAGGGGAGATATTTTTCATTGGTTTGCGGATCTTGATAGCTCATGTCTTCTTGCGAAAACGCTTGATGTTGTTTTAAGTCATAGTCGGTCCGAGAGGCGATGCCCCATAGTTCGTCAAAACCCCAAGCAAATTGGTATTCAATGTCGGTGGTGGCGTTGGAGTAATGCGAAAGTTTTTCAACGGGATGGTCGGCTAGGCTAAGATGTTCTTCACGAAGCCCTAAATCGATCAAAAATTGCTTGGAAGCTTGTTTGAAATAATCAAACCATTGCATTTCTGAACCTGGTTCGCAGAAAAACTCAAGTTCTAACTGCTCGAACTCACGGGTTCTAAATATAAAGTTTCCAGGCGTGATTTCATTACGGAAACTCTTGCCGATTTGGGCAACCCCAAAAGGGACTTTCATGCGTGAGGTACGCTGAATGTTTTTAAAGTTTACAAAGATGCCTTGGGCCGTCTCAGGCCGTAAGTAAATTGTTTGGGCTTTATCGTCTAAAACGCCTAACTGTGTTTTGAACATGAGGTCGAACTGACGGATGGGGGTGTAGTCAAACTTCCCGCATTTTGGACACGGAATGCGATGGGTTTGAATGAGCTCGCTCATTTGTGCCTCACTCATCCCGTCGGCTTGAATCGATGCATCAAAGCGTTCAATTAAATGATCGGCACGATGACGTGATTTACATGCTTTACAATCGATGAGCGGGTCACTGAAACCCCCAATATGACCACTGGCTTCCCATGTTTTAGGGTTCATTAAAATCGCACTATCAAGACCCACAACATTGCGTTGTTCTTGTACAAAACGTTGCCACCAAGCGGCTTTAAGTGCGTTTTTAAGTTCAACACCAAGAGGCCCGTAATCCCACGTATTGGCCAATCCTCCATAGATTTCACTGCCTTGATAGACAAAACCTTGCGTTTTTGCAAATGTGCTTAATGTTTCCATGTTTAATGACATACATATCCTCCTAAAGAAAACTCAACAACAGCGCTTTGGACTGGGCTTTGAAGTCGAGATGTTTAAGGTAAAGTTGATGGGTAATTTCAAGATACATGCGCTGTGTTTCAATGGTGAAATGGCGAGGTTTTAAGTCGCTTACATCGGCATAGTAAAGCAATCTAAAGTCTTCATAAATGGTTTCTTCAAGAAGTGTGTGTGTCGCCTGTATGGGTTCAATTTCATAGGTTGAGTGATTGAACGCACGACGTTGTGATTGGCGTGAGAACCCTAGAGCAAACCCCAAAAAAGCTAACATCTTCAGTTCGAACAAAAGGGCAATGTCGATGGCATTGGGATGCGTTTCAAGCGCTTGAAAGGTTCGCTGCATAAAGGTGAAAAGCTTAGGATAATCGTCATCTTGGGTCACGTTGTGATAAACAATCTCACCACACAAGTGATGCACCGTTAACTTTACTAAATCCGCTTTTGCGGCGGGATAATGTGACACCACCGTGGCGTCTTTAACCGTAGGCAGTTTGCCTTGTGTGAGGGTCACATCCAGCAACATCCCAGGGTGTGCCAGGTGGCGCAGTGGATGATTCATTTTTTTTACACCCCGAGCGAGCATGCTGACCATGCCTTGGTCACTTAAGCCATACATTAAGCGACTGTGCTCTTGATAATCCACCGTTTTTATGATGTAGACTTTCATCGTGTTACTCTATATAACCAAACTGCTTCAAATGATGTTCTTTATTGCGCCAGTCTTTGATGACTTTAACATGAAGGTCTAAGAAGATTTTTTCGCCTAATAAAGCTAAGATATCTTCTCTTGCTTGAGTCCCTATACGCTTAATCATAGCCCCACCTTTGCCAATGAGGATGCCTTTTTGACTGTCCCGTTCGACAATGATCGACGCATGAATGTTCAAAACATTTTTAAACGTGTCATCGGGTTCAATGTATTCGACTGTGACCATCACACTGTGGGGTATTTCTTCTTGTGTCAGGCGTAAAATCTTTTCTCGAATCCGTTCCGAAATCATGTGCTGTTTTGGCGAATCGGTTTTCATGTCGGTAGGGTAATACGGCGGACCTTCTGGAAGGAACGGTTTCAAATCATTGATTAAGGTGTCCACAAACGTGCCTTTTAGGGCGCTAATGCCAACCACTAAGTCAAAGTTTACAGCGTCTTTATAGCGCTGAATGTAACCTTCTAATCGTGGAACATCTTTAACAAGGTCTGTTTTATTTATGACTAAAACCTTGGGCGTGCGAGCATGTTTTAACGTGTCTAGAATCATTTGATCGCTTTCATCGTACTTGTCGGTCGCACTGACCATGTACAAAATAACATCGACACTGTTGAGCGTTGCTAAAGCGTTTTTTGTCATGTTTGCACCGAGTCGGTGTTTGCTTTGATGAATGCCAGGTGTGTCAATAAAAATCATTTGACCACCCTCATAATGATAAATACCGCGAATGGTATCGCGGGTGGTTTGTGGTTTGGCTGAGGTGATGGAAATCTTTTCCTTCATCACAGCATTAAGCCAGGTGCTTTTGCCGACGTTTGGTTTACCGACAATGGTGATAAAACCGGATTGAAACACTATAAATCTTCCTCACTAAACGCTAAAGGTAACAGCTCTTCATTTCGAACGGTTGTGATGTTGTTGCCATGGTGCATATGAACCAAAGCCTCTTTAGGCATCAGTTCACTGAGTACTTGACGACATGCTCCACATGGGGAGACAAGGTGTGTTTTGGCTGTCGTTATAAGTATTTCTTTGATGTTTTCTTTGCGATAGCCTTGGGTGTAAGCGGTAAATAGAGCCGTGCGCTCTGCACAGTTTGTTAAACCGAAAGAGGCATTTTCAACATTCACCCCGGTGATGATGGTATCGTCATCCAACAAAAGGGCCGCGGCCACGGGAAAGTTTGAATACTTGACATACGCGTGTTTCAAGACATCTTGAGCGGCGTGTAATAAACGTTCATTCATAAAATTCACCTCGTGATATTAAGTTCATTCAACAGTGTGTTTTGCCAATCGATCATCACCTGTTCATCCTCAGGAGAATCATGCACAAAGCCTAACGTATGTAAAAAGCCGTGAACAATAAGAAAACAAACTTCTCGCTCAAACGAATGTCCATAGGCTTGTGCTTGATCTAAGGCAATGTCTAACGCAATAATGACGTCTCCAAGTTCATCGCTGGCTTCTGAGGGAAATGTTAGAACGTCTGTTGGACGATCTTTGTCTTTAAACTGAGCGTTGTAGCTTTGCATGGTTGTTTGATCAACAAAGACTAAACTCAACGTTCGATTAGGATCGACTTCTAAGCGCTGATACGCGTGAGTCACCAGTTTTTCTATCAGTGATGTCGGGATTACTGTGTGTGTTTGATTAACTAGATTTAGCATCATAACGCTCCAAAATGGTCTGAATCAGTGGGTGACGAATGACGTCAATACGTTCAAAACGAATGACTTTAATGTCTTCAATCCCTTTTAAAATCCGGGTTGCGTGAATCAATCCACTTTCCACTCTTGGGGGCAAATCAATTTGCGTTAAATCCCCTGTCACAACCATTTTTGAGTGGAACCCAAGCCGTGTTAAAAAGAGTTTCATTTGGCCAATGGTGGTGTTTTGAGCTTCATCTAAAATGACATACGCATCGTCTAAGGTGCGTCCCCGCATGTAAGCTAGTGGCGCAATCTCGATGATGTTGCGTTCAATCATATCTTCAACTTGCTTTCGGCCTAACACTTCATAAAGCGCGTCATACAAGGGGCGAAGGTAAGGATCAATCTTTTCTTTCAAATCACCAGGAAGAAACCCTAGATTTTCACCGGCTTCAACCGCAGGGCGCGTCAGTATAATTTTCTTGATGCGACCTTGCTTTAGTAAACTTACCGCATGCACCACAGCCAAGTACGTTTTCCCCGTGCCTGCAGGCCCTACAGAAAAAACCAAGGGATATTTCTCGATGGCTTTGAGGTACGTTTTTTGGGCGAGGGTTTTGGCGTAAATGGGTTTGCCTGTCAGTGTTCTTGTGATTTCAACCCGTTGGGTAAAGTGTTCGAGCAGTTGATCTTTATCAATATGAGGCGTCATGTTTGCGACATATAAAATCTCACGTTCCCCTAAAGGTACGTGATGATTGGCCATCGCAAGCAAAACATCGAGCGTTTTTTCAATGCGCTCGATCAGGGCTTTATCTTGGCTCTCAACATAGATGGCTTCTCCATTGGTTGAAATGGTGGTGTTAAAAAGGGTGTTAAGCACCGTTAAGTGTCGATCATGAACACCTAAAACAGAGCGTACATTCGCAAGATTATCGAAAGTAACGGTAAGTTTTGTCAGCTCCAATCGCAAGACTCCTTTTCCTTTTCAAGTGGCTTTATTATACCATATTTACGTCTTGATGCAGTAAAAAATAACGGTGAATTTTACATTCACCGTTGTCGTTTTATCGTTTTTTACCTTTGTTTTGACGCTGTTTTAATTTCTTCGATACACTTGGTTTAACGTAATACTCACGCTTACGAGCTTCTTGCAGGGTCCCAGAACGCGAAACATCACGCTTAAAGCGTTTAAGCGCGTCTTCCAACGATTCGTTGTTTCTAACAACAGTTTTTGCCATGAGGTGTCCCTCCTTCCACTCGTGAATTTCCTTCATCATAATATCAAAAAAACATCTTAGTGTAAAGAAATAATCCAAATTTCGGCGTTTTTAAGAGGTTTTTTAAGGATTTTTGGTGTTCAAGCGTGCTTTTGGCGGATAAACGTGGGTATTTTCTAATGTTACCGCGATTTTTTGGCCCTTCTCAAATCGTTCAACCTCACATGCAACATAGATGTATTCACTGCTATGACCATACGCCACACCCTCATCAAAGGCTTCTAAGATGATTTCAAGTGTTTGCCCTTTTTTTCGTTCGTGATGTTGAAACTGTAGCTTTTCTGATAGCTGCAAAACTTGATTGACGCGCATGGATTTAACAACTTTAGACAAATGGTCTGGCATCAGTGCCGCCTGTGTGCCCGAACGCTTTGAATAGGGAAAGACATGCACTTGATAAAACCGACAGGCTTCGAGCGTTTGAAGCGTTTCTTTAAAATCTTCTTCACGCTCCCCAGGAAAGCCCACAATGAGATCCGTCGTTATTAAGAGATTGGGCAGTGTTTCTTGAAGCGCTTTGATGGCGTGAATGTACGTTTGGGCATCATAGCGCCGACGCATACGCTTCAAAATGGCAGTGCTTCCGCTTTGCAAGGGAATGTGTAGGTGTTGGGCTAAACGAGGTTCTCTTGAAAGTCTTTCGATGAGTGCGGGGGTCACTTGATTAAACTCAATCGAGGAGATTCTTAATCGTTCAACCTTCGTCTTGGCTAAGATGGCATCGATGAGGTCGATGAGTGTGTGCTCCTTTGACTCAAGACCATAGCCTCCGGTATGAATGCCGGTTAGGACAACCTCTTTATACCCTTCTTCGACCAATTGATGAATCTCACTTAAAATGTCCTCGATGGGCCGCGAGCGCATTGGACCTCGAGCAAAGGGGATGATGCAAAAAGTACAAAACATTTGGCATCCATCTTGTATTTTTACATAGGCGCGGGTTTGTTCTTTAAAGTGTGTGACATTCAAACGATCAAAGGTTTTTGATTGCGAGACATCGTGTACATCTAAAATGCGTTGGCGCTCATGAAGTACTTTTTCAACATGTTCGAGCAAACGCATGCGGTCTTGTGTGCCCATCACGATGTCGACGCCTTCGATGGCTAGCACTTCATCACTTTTAAGTTGTGCATAACATCCAATAACCGCCACCACAGCTTCGGGATTTCTTCGCAGTGCTTGACGAATGAGCTTACGTGATTTAACTTCACTTTGATTGGTCACGCTACACGTGTTAATAATGTAGACATCGGCGTATTCTTTAAATGGAACAATCTTGTAGTGGTGTGTCTCAAAAAGCGTCATCAACGCTTGACTTTCGTAACTATTGACTTTACACCCAAGGGTAGCAAAACTAACGTTCATCGGGTCACCTCGCTAGCATTATATCATAGCAGCAAAAAAGGCCAAAAGGCCTTTATTGTTTGAAGACGTTTTTAAATTTTTCCCACATCGATGCATCGTTGGTTTGGAGATCGGTTTCAGCAAGTTTACGGAACAGCTTTTCTTGCTCACG
>SKJA01000088.1 GCA_007116105.1 Candidatus Izemoplasma sp. | reverse complement strand
GTTTTATTCATTCGCGAACCCATCATTGCTTTGTTCATTCAAGACAATCCCGAAGCCTTGGCGTTGTCGGTAGATTATATGTTTTACATCTTAATCGGGTTACCTTTAATGGGCGTCTTTCAAACGTTCATTGGAACATACAACGGGACAGGCTATACCCATTATTCTTTTGTGTTGTCGGTCTTGCGGTTGTGGGGCTTGCGCATTCCTCTTGTGATTGTGTTAGGTCGGTTGACCTCACTGGGCAGCAGCGGCATTTGGTATGCGATTTTAATCAGTAATTTCATCATTGCGGCAATCGGTTATGTGCTTTACAAGCGCATCAGTTTTGAACCCAAGGTGGATCTCGACGCACCCATTCCGCTCCAAACCGTTTTAAAACCAAGCGTATAAAAAAGCGTTCCCAAGCGGGAACGCTTTTATTTTGAACTATTTTCGGGTAAACAACCCGCGTTCTAACAACATCATGACACTGTCAATGATGTGTTCTAAGTCTTCGTTGTTTTCGCCTAAATCAAGCAACACTTTAAGGCCGATGAAGTTGGTGATCCCCATCAACACATAGGCGGTGACTTCGACATCCAGGGTGTCTATTTCCCCTTGTGCTTGAGCATGACTTAACCCTTTGACATAGCGCCGTGCAAAGGACTCATAATACTCTTTGAACAACCCGCGATCAATGTAGAGTGATTCCCAAATGACGTTGTACATTTGGGGGTTTTGTTGGACGTACTGAACAAAGGCTTTTATCCCTTCCCGTTCTTTTTCTAAACGGGTCTCTTTGAGCGCAACTTTGGAAGCGATTTCTTTACGAATGTTGTGGCTGAGCGTGATTAAAATATGTTTATAAAGCGACATCTTTGAAGGGAAGTATAAGTAAAACGTCCCAGCCGCTACCCCAGCGTGTTGTGTAATCGCTTGGATGGTTGTGCCGTGATACCCGCCTTCATAAAACTTTTCTAAAGCCGCCTCGATGATCATGTTAAAGGTGGTGATGGCGTTGCGTGTCGTGGGGATTTTGATGTCGGATTCAATCATAAAAAGACCTCCAATTTCGAATTGACAGTGTAAGCGTTTTATAGTATAATCATGAATAATGGTTCAGTTTATGAATAGAGTTTCATAAAATGAACTAGAAACATATCGTTAGTATAACGAAATCTCTATCAAACTGCAATGAAATTTCTTTTAAAAGGAGACGCTATGTCGAAAGTTTATGTCTTAGGCGCCAAACGTACCCCTATTGGATCTTTTTTAGGAACACTCTCAACTTTGCACCCAGCAGAGTACGGAGCTGCCGTACTCAAAGCACTCATTGAAGAAACCAAGATTCATCCGGAAGACATTCAGGAAGTGCTTGTCGGAAACATACTACCTGCAGGATTAGGGCAAGGCATTGCTCGTCAAGTCTCACTGAAAGCGGGCATTCCAACCTCCGTTCCCGCTTACACCGTCAACATGGTATGCGGTTCAGGCATGAAAACAGTCATGAACGCGTTTGCGATGATTTCAAGCAACCAAGCAGACCTTATGGTAGCGGGTGGTGTTGAAAGCATGTCGAAAGCCCCTTACATTTTACCGGACCGCATGCGTGCAGGTCATAAAATGGGCAGCTTTCAAGTGCTCGATCATATGATTGATGACGCCTTAATGGATCCATTTGAACACATTCATATGGGCATCACCGCCGAAAACATTGTGGAAAAATATGGCATCTCGCGTGAAGCGCAAGACACGTTAGCCGCTGAATCTCAGCGCCGTGCTCGCGTTGCTCAGGACGCTGGTCGTTTTGTTGGTGAAATTGTGCCCATCGTGATTCCCTCTCGTAAAGGCGACATCCTCTTTGAAGCGGATGAGTACATTAACCGTCAAACAAACTATGAAAAACTCTCAAGCTTACGTCCAGCCTTTAAAAAGGATGGTTCGGTCACCGCAGGAAACAGTTCCGGCATCAACGATGGAGCAAGTTTCATGATTTTAGCGAGCGAAGCGTATGTGAAAGCGCATCAGTTGACGCCTCTCGCGGAAGTCGTTGCGGTCGGTCAAGGTGGCGTAGAACCTTCTTTAATGGGTCTTGGTCCTACTCCAGCCATTAAGATGGCACTTAAAGCGGCCTCATTAACACTCTCAGACATTGATTTACTTGAACTCAACGAAGCGTTTGCGGCTCAAGCCCTAGGGGTGATGGAAGAACTCAAAGACGCGTTTGGGGTAGAGGTGGCAGATTTACAAGAAAAAACCAACATCTATGGTGGTGCGATTGCGCTTGGCCATCCCGTGGGCGCCAGCGGAAATCGTATCTTAGTTACGTTGTTACATGCACTGCACACAGATCAAAAAAATCTAGGACTGGCTTCGCTATGCATCGGTGGCGGTATGGGAACAGCAGTCATTTTAAGGAGAGTATAACATGCGTTTAAAAGATAAAGTCTCAGTCATCACAGGAGGCGCTCAAGGTTTAGGTTTAGCGATGGCACTCCGCTTCCAAGAAGAAGGATCAAAGGTCATCATTTTAGATTTAAAAGCACCTGATGTGCTTCCTGAAGACATGACGTTTAAGAGT
>SKJA01000045.1 GCA_007116105.1 Candidatus Izemoplasma sp. | reverse complement strand
GTCCCGTGAGGCTAGCAAGGGTCAAGTCGCATCCCTGTGATGTGGGTCTTGTCTATGTCTTCCGGCATGGATTTTTTTATGCCAAAAAAACAACACTCAAAGGAGATTGTATGGAAGCCATGAAGCACGAAACACTGTTACTTGAGATTCAAGAAAAACCGAAACACAAAGGTCAATGGATTTTACTGAGTTTACAACATGTCTTTGCGATGTTCAGCGCCACCATTTTGGTGCCTTTACTCACAGGGCTAGACGTCGGGGTCGGCTTGGTGGCCTCTGGTGTGGGAACACTCATCTACATCGCCGCCACCAAAGGTAAAGTCCCCGTATATTTAGGCAGTTCGTTTGCCTACATCGCAGCGATCAGTGTCGCTGCGGCAAGCACTGGGTTTCCCTCAGCCTATGTCGGGTTGATGATGGTGGGGATTGTGTATGTCTTGGTTGCGACCATCATTCGCTTTGTTGGTTCAGCATGGCTTGACAAACTGTTACCCCCTGTGGTTATCGGCCCCATCATCATGATCATCGGGTTGTCTCTCGCGTACGTCGCGATTGGTAACGCAGGCTTAAACGGAGCGCTTGATTTCACAGAAAACGTGGAAGGCACCAACACCTTAGGCATCTTTGTCCCCATCATCGCCTTGGCCACGTTTGTCACGGTTGCCTTAGTCGCTCTTAAAGCACGAGGCTTCGTGAAGATGGTGCCTTTCATCATTGCGATTACGGTGGGCTATGTTCTCTCAGTCGTCGTAGGGTTAGTGTCTTTACAAGAGGTCTTCAGTGAGGTTTCCCTGATTCAAGTCCCACAGTTCGTCTTCTTAGGCACCTATGCCTTAGATTTTAGTGCTGTGATAATGTTCTTGCCGATTGCGTTTGTGACCATCGCTGAGCATATTGGCGATCACTCTGTCCTTGGCACCATCACCAACAAGGATTTCTTTAAAGACCCAGGATTGGATAAAACACTCTTAGGTGACGGACTTGCAACGTTTGTCTCTGCGGCCATGGGTGGACCAGCCAACACCACGTACGGTGAAAACACTGGTGTGGTCGCCATGACCCGTGTGGCGAGTGTGTATGTCATTGGCTTAGCGGCGATTTTCGCCATCGTCTTAGGGTTTATTGGACCGGTCCAAGCCTTGATTGCCTCGATTCCCGGTGCGGTCATTGGCGGTATCACGATTGTTCTTTACGGTTTGATTGCGGCCAACGGCGTCAAAGTGCTCATTAAAGCCCAGGTCAACATCGCCCAGATGCGCAACCTCATCATCATTTCTGCGATCTTGGTCATCGGTCTTGGGGGCGCGCTCATCCCCATCAACGAAGCGGTGAGCTTACAAGGCATGGCCTTAGCAACCTTAGCCGGCATCGTCCTAAACTTAGTCTTACCAAAAGAAGCATAGCCACGCGCAAAGCGTGGCTTTTTTTTTCGTTCACTGCTATAATTGACTCATCAAATAAAGGTGGTGTCCTATGCACATTGATCGCTCGTATGTTTTAACTTTAGCGGAAGAAATACTAAACATTCCCTCGCCTTCTGGCTACCATCAACCCATCATTGAACGCATTAAAGAAGAAGCACGTTTGTATGATTTGACCCTGGAAGAACACAAAAAAGGCAATCTCATTTTGACCTTGGAAGGGCAAAGCAATCACACGATTGGTCTGTCCGTTCATGTGGACACGTTAGGGGCCATGGTGCGCTCAATCGACAGTGCAGGAAATCTTCGCTTCACAGCCATTGGCGGGCCTTTGTGGCCGACGTTAGATGGTGAGTACTGTACGGTGTTAACTCGTGAAGGGAAAGCCTACACAGGCACGTTTTTATCGACCTCACCCGCGGTGCATGTTTTTAAAGATGCCAGCTCTAAAGCACGCGATCCAGAAAACATGATCGTGCGGTTGGATGAAGTCGTTAAAACGAAAGACGATGTTTTAGCTTTAGGCATTGAGGTTGGAAACTATATTTTCTTCGATCCTAAAACAACCATCACCCCAAGTGGCTACATCAAATCACGCTTCTTAGACGATAAAATCAACGTCGCCAGCATGTTTGGTTTAATCAAAGCGTTACAAGAAGCGGACCAAAAGCCTCAGTCGACACTTAAATTTATCATTTCGACCTATGAAGAGGTCGGCCATGGCGCCGCCCACCTTCCCATACTCGATGAGATGGTCGCCATCGACATGGGCTGCATTGGGGATGATTTAAGCTGTACCGAACACGATGTGTCGATTTGTGTTAAAGATTCTTCAGGTCCATACGATTATGAACTGACCAAACGATTTGCGCACTTAGCAAAAGCGCACCACGTACAGTATGCGTTGGATGTCTATCCCTATTATGGTTCAGATGTCTCGGCCGCACGCCGTGCAGGTCATGATTTTAAAGGCGCACTCATCGGTCCAGGCGTCCATGCGTCACACGGTATGGAGCGGACCCACATTGAAGCGGTTGAACAAACGATTGCGCTGCTTTACCATTATGTTACGGAGATACGGACATGAAACCTCATCGCTTTCAAAAACCTTTCGGTAAAGATGAACCGATGGATGTAAAACACTATTGGCGCGGCATTCTCATCCGCTTTACGGTCTTGTTGATCGTGGTGG
>SKJA01000037.1 GCA_007116105.1 Candidatus Izemoplasma sp. | reverse complement strand
GAAGATACTTCGTTGGCGTGCACTTGTTCGTAATCATATTGTTGGGTAAAGTTTTCAAACACACGTTCAATGATGTCGTTTTTGACGTCAATTTGATGCGAAAACTTATGTTGATACATCGTGTTTTCAGCGAGTTGTAAGACATCGCTTAGTGGTTGTTGGTCGTTGGTTCGAAACGCATGACCCATCGCTGCGGTGACGGTGATGTTTTTGATGGGTTCACGCTGCATCGTGTGTGTAAAGCCTTGTTGTAGGTCTAAAACGGCTTTTTCTGTTGGTTTAGGCATCAAGACCACAAACTCATCGCCGCCTAGCCTGGCGACCACGTCGTCTTCACGCACCAGTGTTTGTAAGGTTTTGGCGACGTGTTTTAAAATTTGATCGCCAACGTCATGCCCATAGGCATCGTTGATGAGTTTAAGGCCATTGAGATCAAAAATAACGATGCTGACATCACTGAGTTTGTCGTCCCATTTTGCCATAAGCTTCATCAGATAGCGCCGGTTATAAACCTCCGTGAGGGCGTCATGATGCGAGAGATACTCAATGTTTTCATACGCTTCTTTTTTCTCATGCGCAAAGCCAATAATTTCACCGATCATTCTTAACCCTTCTAAATGATGGTGTTCCCAAGTATGTGGTTTTTTCACCGCATCAAACCCCATGAACCCAAAGATACGCTCGCCTTGATAAATGGGAATCACGATCAGTGATTGAATGTTTTGAGCTTCTAAGATGTCGCGTTCTGCTTTGGCTTCATCCGGTAACGCTATGACCTGTTCAATGATGAAAGGTTCACGTTTTGCGAGTTTTTTTGCCCACCATGGGAAAAGCTCTAGAGGGACATGATCAAAACGGTCTTTTTCTTGACTGATGCCTTTAGCCACCCATTCATGGGTGGTTGTCATCGTAGTGCCACCATCGGTGTAGACAAATAAGTACCCACGATCGACGTCAAAAAAGTTTGTAAGATTTTCAAGCGTCATCATGATGGCGCCATCAAACTCACTAAATTTTTGAATGAGAAAGTTTCTTGCGAGCATCGCCATTAACGTTTGAAAACGACGTTCACTCTCAAGCGCGGCTTGTTGGTTTTTTTCACGGGTCACATCGCGAAGGGATTCAATCAAATGGGTGATCTCACCTTGATCATTTTTAATGGGATATAAGGAGACCAGTAACTCAAACGTTTGGCCCGCTTCGTTAGTATGTGGCACATAAAATGACTGCGCCATACCTGTCGTTAAAACGGTTCCCTGTCGACACCATTGACACGGCGCATTTTGACCTTTAAAGACCTCATAACAAGGTCGACCCACCGTCACCTCACCAAGGTCAAAAAACGCTTTAAACCAAGGGTTTACCATAACGACTTCTAAGTCCTTTGATAAAATGACTAACCCCTCATGGACACCTTCAAACACATGACGCAAATACGCTTCGGTTTCGGTTTGCTTGGCTTGTGCTTTAAGCGTTTGGGTGACGTCTTGAATCAACCCTAACGTTTTCAATGGTTGACCGCTCTCATCGTAGGTGATCTCACAGCGGTTCACGACGTGGATGATTTCTTTCGTGTTGGCTCGCACCACTCGGTGATGCAGCTCTAAATAGGATTGTTTGTTTTTAAACGCTTTTAAAAATTGGTCGTTAAACGGTTTTCGGTCTTCAGGATGAAGCGCCGAATAGACTGTATCTAAACGTCCATCAAAGGTGTTTTTTTGAAAGCCAAAAAGATTCAGCGCGCCTTGATTGGGATACATTTTGTCTGCGATGTGGTGATATTCCCAAGTCCCCATTTTGGCGATGCTTTGGATTTTTTGTTGTAAGGCAATCAACTCTTTAAGGGAGGTTTGTTTTAACCCACTGACCTGTTGCGTCGTGCCTTCTTTTAACTGCAACACTAAGTGTTTGCCTTCACACAGGCCATGGACGTGATAGCTGGTTTTGGTGGTCGGGTGGACCCAGTCAAAATGACCGACCTTGTCGGTTTCAAGACGTCTAATGAACGTTTGCCAGGGCGCACTTAAACGATACCCCGTGTGGATTTTTTCATGGGGTATGCCTTCAAAAAGCGCCTGGTAATCAGGCGTCGTAAAGACCGCTTTGAACTGTGTGCTCGGCGTGTGAGGACGTTTTCTTTCATACAAGGCGATAAGCATAAAAACCTCCTTTAAACTTTAAACCAAATGAGGATGTCTTCAGCCTCTAACGTGTAAGGGTTGGCTTGATGTAAGCTGTCTTCCATCATGATAAGTGTCTCATCACGAATGAGGCCAATCGGAACGCGTGTTTTATGGGTGCTTAGATAACAACTTTCGACCCATTGTTTAGCACTCTCAAACACCCAGGGGAAAGGCCCTTCTAAGACGTCCTTCGCCCGCGCCAGGTCAAGCGCATCGTCGTCTTTGCCTAGGGCGGAAGGTTCAATCGTCAATAGTCGGTCGTAAAACTCGGTCGTTTTGGGGAATAAGGCCACTTTACTTAACATCAAGGCGACCAACTTATTTGAAATGATGGTGTTTTCAATCGTAAACTCTTTGACTAAAGCATCGTTTCTTGGATCAAGCAGTTCTACGATGACTTGTTTATCTGGACGTTTCAGGTGGTGTTCTAAGAAAAT
>SKJA01000129.1 GCA_007116105.1 Candidatus Izemoplasma sp. | reverse complement strand
TTGGCTGTTTTGTTAGGTGGTTGGTTTATCTTCACCTTAGACCAAACCACAGCTCAGTTGTTTATTCTTTATCTCGTGACCGCCGTCTTAGCTTTAAATGCCGCGTTCTTCTCACCGGCAGCGATGTCGATCATTCCTGAGATTGTTGAATCTGAAAAACTCAATGAAGCGAACGCCTTCTTCAGTTTCATTCGCAGCTTCCAAACCATCATTGGCGTCTTACTTGCGGGCATCCTTTATGCACTCATCGGCATTGAAATCATCTTCTTAATCAACGGAATCAGTTTTCTTGTGAGTGCTGTGAGCGAATGGTTTATCACCCCTTCAAAGATTGTAAAACGCACCGACGAAACACCGAGTTTCATCAAAGATTTTATGGCTGGTTTACAGTACATTCGAAACAAGCAAGGCTTCATCCCATTTCTCATTGTCATTTTGTTTTTAAACTTTGCGCTCAGTCCTTTTTTCGCAAACATTCTGCCGGTCTTCTTTAATCTTGAAATGAATAAAGCACCGATCCATTTATCAGGCGTTCAAATCGCTTTTTCAATCGGGTCCATGATTGGCGGCGTGGTGGTTGGCATGTTAGGGGCAAGACTCAATGTTTTAAAGACTTTAAGGCGAGGCATCAGCTTGACGTTGCTTTTGGTTGGTCTGTTAGGTTTAATCATGCATTTGACACGCATGGATAGTCTCTCGTATTCCCTGTTTTACGGATTGTTTTTAGCAGGGTCTTTAGCACTGGCCTTTGTCAACATGTTTGTCAACATCCCTCTACAAACGAGCTTAATGCGTTTAATCGACGCCTCGATGCGCGGACGCGTGATGGCCGTCCTTGACACCTTGACTCAGGGTTTGATTCCATTAGCCGTTGTCTCGACAGGATTACTCTTAGAGTATTGGACAATTTCTGCAGTCTTGGTTGTGATTTTCTTGGTGATGAGCGTGCCTTATATGGTGCTAATGAAACACCGCAAACTCACACTTCTACTTCAAACATTTTAAGGCCGAAAGGCCTTTTTTTATGGTCTTATTTGTAATACAGATAGTCTGATAACGTTTACTTTTAGAAAAACATTGATTCCTTTAAATCCCTATATTATGCTGTGAATGTACTCTTAGTATCAAAATCTATAATACAGGAGAAAACATATGAAACCATGGCGTAATTTTCGTACCAATCTTTGGCAAGACCAGATTGATGTGCGTGACTTTATACAACAGAACTATCAAGAATACCTAGGGGATGAAGAGTTTCTAGCACCTGCAACCAACGACACTTTGGCATTGAGTGAACAAGTCACTCAACTGTTGCTCGATGAACTCACAGCGGGTGGTGTGTTGGCAATGGACAACCGTGTGGTGTCAACGGTTACCTCTCACGGACCGGGTTACTTAGATGCGAGCAAAGAAAAAATTGTGGGCTTACAAACCGATCAACCCTTTAAGCGTGCCTTTCACCCTTTTGGTGGCATTGGTGTGGCAAAAAAGGCACTGGAGTCGTTTGGTTATGCTTTGCCTCAAGACATTCAAACCGTGTTCACACAATACCGAAAAACGCACAACCAAGGGGTGTTTGATGTGTACACACAAGACGTCCGAAAAGCCCGCCGTAGTGGCATCATCACCGGTTTACCCGACGGCTATGGGCGAGGGCGCATCATTGGCGATTATCGTCGGGTAGCCCTGTATGGGGTTGATCGCCTTATGGACGCTAAAAAAGACGAGAAGTCGCGCTATAAAACACCCATGAACGAGCACAACCTTCGACTTCGCGAAGAAATTCAAGAGCAAATGAATGCGCTTGGCGATTTGTTGCGTCTTGGTCAACTGTACGGCTTTGATTTAAGTCAACCTGCAGCCAATGCAATGGAAGCAATCCAATGGACTTACTTGGCTTATCTCGCGGCTGTGAAAGAACAAAACGGTGCTGCCATGAGCTTAGGACGCACGGCAACCTTTTTAGACATTTACATTGAACGCGATTTAACTGAAGGCTTGTTGGACGAACAAGAAGCGCAAGAACTCATTGACCACTTTATCATGAAACTGCGCATGGTCCGTTTCGCAAGAACGCCTGAGTACAATGATCTGTTTACTGGAGATCCGACTTGGGTCACGGAAAGTTTAGCAGGCATGGGTCTTGATGGACGTAGTCTTGTCAGTAAAACGACGTATCGTTATCTGCACACGTTATACACCCAAGGAACAAGTGCAGAGCCGAACTTAACGGTGCTTTGGAGTCCAAGTTTACCTCAAAACTTTAAACGATACTGCGCCAAAGTCAGTCGTGAAACCAGCGCCATTCAATACGAGAACGATGACATCATGCGTCCCAAGCATGGCGATGATTACGCCATCGCGTGTTGTGTCAGTCCAATGGCCATCGGCAAGGAAATGCAGTTTTTTGGAGCGCGCGCCAATCTTGTGAAAGCACTGCTTTATGCTCTCAATGGTGGTAAAGACGAACTCAGTGGTGAACAAGTCAGCCCCTTGAAACCCTTGGTTGATCAAGCTGTCTTGGACTTTGATGAAGTGATGCAGCGTTTTGATGACGTGCTGGATTGGTTGATTGAAACGTATGTGAGCGCCTTGAACAGCATTCACTACATGCACGATAAGTA
>SKJA01000098.1 GCA_007116105.1 Candidatus Izemoplasma sp. | reverse complement strand
GTTGGACAATGGTCAACCCCGATGCGCCCAGCGCAACGAGTAGGTGAGTGGTCATCCCCGCAATCTTATTGCGGCGTTGGCGTTCGAAGCCAATCAGACCCACAAACAGTGCTGTGAAGCCAAGACTTTGAAGGATTGTCAGTAAGGTAATTTCTGTGCCCATGGTGTTCCCTTCTTTCTTCTCATTAACAATACATTATAATTTAAAACGCTTACATATGCAAGACCGTCCTTTAGTAAATTTATGCGGTCAAGTCTAGGTCCAAGATGATTCTACCATCCTCTATCTCAATCATGCGATCGGCGCGTTCTGCGATCTTTTTATCGTGGGTAATGATGATGAAGGTGGTTTGAAAGTGTTTGTTGATGTCTCTTAAGAGTGTGTAGACGATTTCGGTCGATTCACTGTCTAAAGCACCTGTCGGCTCATCGGCTAACACAATCGCAGGCTGATTCATCAGCGCACGGGCGATGGCGACACGTTGTTGTTGACCCCCACTCATGTTGGTGGCAAGGTTGTCTTTAACGTTGCTTAGTCCGACAAACTCAAGCAATTCTAACGCCCTGTCCGTGGCCTCTACCGTGACTTTTCCATGTTTTATACGGTAAGGCATTAAGACGTTTTCAAGCGCCGTGAACTCCGGCAACAAATAGTGTTGTTGAAAAATAAACCCAAGCCGCTCACTCCGTACTTTGGAGAGTGCTTTGTTGCTCAAAGAATCCACGCGCTGATCGTTTAGATACACCGCCCCTTCATCGGGGTGATCGAGGGTGCCAATGATGTTTAGGAGCGTCGATTTCCCAGAGCCGCTTTGGCCGATGATGGCATTGAAACTGTGTGCTTTGATGCTAAGATTCAAGCCGTGAAGGACGGTGGTCTTTATGTCTTTACCATAAGATTTAGTCACATTTTCAAGTCTAAGAACCGTCTTAGCCATTGCGGATCACCTCAATCACAGAGAGTTTGGCGCTGCGTCTTGCAGGGATGATGGAAGCCCCAAGTGATGCTAAGAGTGAGACCACAACACTCACCATGACAGTATCCCACGCGAGGGCCACCGCTAAGATGGGTGTGCCATCTGGATTGAGCGCAAACGTGGTGAAACTCCAAGATAAAAATAGACCCAGACCCACACCCAAAGCCGCACCAAAAAGACCCAGCAATAAGCCTTGATTTAGAAAAATCCATGAAGCTTTCCGGTGGGTGATGCCCATCGCTTTTAAGATGCCCAGTTGTTTTGATTTTTGTAAGACACTGATCGCGAGGACACTGGCGATTCCTAAGACAACAGAGACCAGCACAAACGCTTGAATCATGACGCCTGAGATGGCTTGGCCTTCGAGCCCACTAAGCAGTTCTTGATTGCTTGCTTGCCACTCAGTGATGGTGTAAGTGGCGCCAAGGTTTTGTTGAATGATGGGGGCCAAATCAGTCGACAAAAAGACATCAAACAGCTGCAGTTCAATCACCGATAGACCGCCATCATCCAACCAAGACGCGGCTCCCTCTAACGTGCCTAAAACCCAGGTATCGTTCAGCTGACTGACCCCTAGATCAAAGACGCCTACGACCGTCAATGTGACCGTCGAAAAACGCTCTGGAACAAACACTTCAATCGTATCACCCAGAGCTAAACTCAACTTGTTTTTGAGTGTGACGCCAAGGATGACTTCATCCGCATCGAGCGCAAAACGCCCATCAATCAAGCGACTTTCTAAACGATACATCGCGTTTGCACGGGTAAAGTCCACGCCTCTTAGAAGCACCGGATCGTTACCCTCTTCACCCAAAATGTTACCAGGACCTTGGCGAATGGGATTGACAACGTTGATGCGAGGGTCCAAGGCATCCAAACGTTCAAGCAAATCGAGCGCCTCAAACCGTTCAAAGCGATTGGTCGACTGGACACTGATGTGAGCGGCGTTGCCGATGGTCGTATCGATCAAATCTTCTCTTAACCCATTTAACAACGAACCGACAAAAATCAACACGCCAACCCCCACCGCAATGCCGGTGGTGATGAGCACGGTTTGTGTTTTGTTGCGCGTTAAGAAGCGCCATGCAATCTTCAGCGTCAACATCTAACCACGCTCCTTAAGAAGCGCCTTGATGTCGTCACTAGACTCGACCAAACCATCCAATGCCAACTGCGAAGCGTGTTTGCGAACGGCACGTCCAGCCCCATAGAGTTTCAGTGTCGGGTGCAGCGTTTTAAGTGATTGAACCGTGGTTTTTAAGCGTGTGAGGTTGTAAGCGTTCGTCGCACTCAACACCACCAACGTGACGTCGCTGAGTTGTGTCAGGGCATTCAAAAGACTTTCAAGAGGGGTGTTCGCCCCTAAATACGTGGTCTTAAAGCCATGATAGACAAAGAGTTGTTCACCGATCAACGCACCGATCTCATGCGTTTCATCTTGAACGCATGCCAACAGCACATGCGGCGGGTTCTCTAAGACCTCGCGGGCATCGTAAACCCAGGGGAAAAGCCCTTCCACAAGGGCGCGAACAATGGCACTGATTTGATGTTCTTGAAACACGCAGGCCATGTCACCATCCGCACAATGAATGCTGTTAAGGAGTGTTGGGAAGATGTCTTGATACAGTGTTAAAATGTGCGTTGGACGCTCGC
>SKJA01000114.1 GCA_007116105.1 Candidatus Izemoplasma sp. | reverse complement strand
GGCAAAGGGTCTGTTGTGGGCGATTATTTGATCAAACATCCGAAGATTCGTTTTGTCAGTTTTACCGGTTCAAAAGAAGTGGGCACCTACATTTACGAAGAAGCAGCGAAAGTGCGTAAAGGCCAAATTTGGCTGAAACGTGTGATCGCCGAAATGGGCGGAAAAGACGCCATTGTCGTCGATGAAACAGCCGACACCCAAGCGGCGGCGGAGGGCATTGTTTATAGCGCCTTTGGCTTCAGTGGCCAGAAGTGTTCCGCATGCTCGCGCGCGATCATTCATGAAGCCGTCTACGATGACATCGTCGAAAAAATTAAACTCATCACACAGACCTTGACCTTAGGCGACCCCACCCATCCAGACACCTATATGGGTCCGGTAAACTCACAAGATCAGTTCACAAAAATTTCTGAATACATTGCGTTGGGTCATCAAGAGGGCACCTTGCTTACGGGTGGTGAGGGCAACGATGAAACAGGCTTTTTCATCGAACCCACCGTCTTCATCGATGTTGCTCCTAAAGCACGTCTGATGCAAGAAGAAATCTTTGGCCCGGTCTTAGCCGTGTGCAAAGTTTCATCCTTTGAAGAAGGCATTGACGTCGCAAACAACACCGAGTTTGGCCTCACCGGTGCGGTCTACTCAAAAGACCGGATGCGTTTAGAATATGCACGCGAACATTTTCATGTTGGAAACCTCTACTTTAACCGCAAATGCACAGGAGCCATTGTGGGCTATCAACCCTTTGGTGGCTTTAACCTCTCTGGCACCGATTCAAAAGCTGGGGGACCAGAATACTTGTTGTTGCATCTACAAGGTAAAACCATCACCGAAGCACTTTAAGCAAACAAAAAAGGCTCTCATGAGCCTTTTTTAGTTGCTTGAATCAAGCCTTGAAGATGAAACATCACCACGGCCACCATGACCCCAAGACCGCCTACGAGCGTCATGACGCTCGCGCCAAACGTCGCATTAAACGTCGCATTATTGAGTGCGGTGTTGTTGGCGTTATCAACAAAATTCATGAGACCTGAGACCAACATCAAACCAAAGAAAAGTAAGGTTACCCAAGTGATACTTTGTAAAAACAGTGCGGACACTTTCAAACCATCGCCTCCTATCGTGTTGTTACGCTCAGCATATCACACCTCACCTGCAGTGTAAATAAAAGACCAGCACGATGGCTAGTCTTGTTGATCGAGTAAGGCTTCAATGTATTTTTCGATGTTCTCAGGCTTGGTTGTCGGTGAAAAACGACGCACCACACGTCCGTGTTGATCGATTAAAAACTTTGTGAAATTCCACTTGATGTCGGCTTTTAAAAAGCCCCGCTTCTCTTTTTTTAAGTAGGTGTATAAAGGCGCTTCATCGGGTCCGTTGACGTTAATTTTTGCATACAAAGGAAACGTCACACCAAAATTTAACTTACAGGTTTTTTCCACCTGTTCATTGTCTCCTGGCTCTTGATCACGAAATTGATTCGAGGGAAACCCGAGCACTTTAAAGCCCCGTTGAGCGTACGTTTGATACAACAGCTCCAACCCATCAAACTGTCCTGCTAAGCCACATTTGGTTGCGGTGTTTACAATCAACAACACCGAACCTTTATGGGTGCTGAGCGATTCTTTTTCGCCATTGATTTTGAGAACGTCAAACTGATGTACACTCATCTTATTTGCCAAAAGCCTTTTGATGATCCTCTAAAAAGGCTTTTAAACCACTGTCGGTGAGTGGGTGATTGAACGCTTTTTTCAAGATTTCATAAGGCACGGTCGCAATGTGCGCACCGGCACGAATGGAATCTTGGATGTGTTTGGTGTTACGAATGGACGCGCTGATGATTTCAGCATTAAAGCCGAAGACGTCGATCATGTCACGAATTTCTTCGATGAGGCCAATGCCGTCGAATTGAATGTCGTCTAAGCGTCCGACAAAAGGCGAAATATACGTGGCCCCAGCGTTGCACGCTAACAACGCTTGAGAAAGTGTAAAGACCAACGTGACGTTGGTGCGAATGCCTTCTTCGGTGAGTTGTTTCACCGCTTTGATGCCCTCAGGAATCATAGGGATTTTGACCACCATGTTGGGATGTAAGGCCGCAATGTGACGGCCTTCTTCGACCATTTCATCGGCCTTAAGACTGATCACTTCCCCAGAGATGGGGCCATCGACTAAAGACGCAATTTCGCGTAAGACGCTGGTGACGTCTTTGCCCTCTTTTGCCATTAACGATGGGTTGGTGGTGACGCCCGCTAAAATACCTAAATCGGCCATTTCACGGATGTGTTCTAAATTTGCTGAATCAATAAATAATTTCATGCTGGTGCCTCCTCTTCAGTTTCTTCTATTGTTTTAAATTTAACCGGTTCCACGCCTTCTAGCGAGGGTCCAATGCGTTCAGGGAATAAGATGCCGTTGAGATGATCAAGCTCATGCTGGAAGACAATCGCAAGAAAACCTTTAAACACAAACGTACGCTCATGCAGAGTTTCTGTCTGAGGATCAAATTGATGGGCTTTAAAGGTGATTTTGTGATGTCTTGGGACCAACCCCTCAACCTCACGGTCAATGCTTAAACAGCCCTCGCCCCCAGGCATGTACGTTTGCCGTGTGGAGTGTGACAGCACCACAGGATTGACTAAAATGAGATC
>SKJA01000117.1 GCA_007116105.1 Candidatus Izemoplasma sp. | reverse complement strand
CCATCAAGCCCAAAAAGAGATAGCCTGAGATGTTTGGGATGTGGTAATGTTCAAAGGTTTTCCCAATGATCATGCCTAAAAATAAAAGACCGGCTAATAAAAGAATAAAATCATACACGGGTGTCGCAGCTAACATACCATCACGTCCTTACGTTCACATTATACGCCTCTAAAGCATCAAAAGCACTTTAGATTTATATGAGAACGTTTCCTTTGATTAAATTAGAAATTTCGCTTAAAGTATTATCAAATAATATACAAATAGAGTATAATAACATGGGTGATAAACATGAAGCACATACAAGTTGATAAGCGTCTTAAGACGCCTTATTACAAACAAATCAAACAATCCATTATTCATGCGATCGAAGAGGGTCATCTCAAACACGGCCATCGTTTACCGACCGAGCGTGAGCTCAGTCAATTTTATGAAGTCAGCATGATCATTCCCAAAAAAGCCTACGACGATTTAGCCAAAGAAGGCTATTTAACGCGGATACAAGGCAAAGGCACTTTCGTGATTGCACGGCCGCACATCGCGATAGACCTCGCGCAGTTCCAATCGCTTGAAAATCTTCAAGCCTACGTTGCGCCATTGCAGCGTAAGATTTTGTTGGTCTCTAAAATTAAAGAAAGTAAACCTGAAGCGTTTCGCATTAAAGCACTCGCGTTTAAAAAGCATTACCCGCATTACTTACTCCAAATGACGATGATGCATTTACACTTTGATCAAGTCATCATTGACGAGCAAAAATCGCTGATTGAGATTATGAATGATGCGACGATTTGTTGTCCTTTAAAACACACACGCACATTGATGCGTTCGGGCACGGCTTCATATGAAGAAGCCAATTTGCTCGAACTTTCGCCGCACGATCCTGTGCACCGGGTCGAAACACGCATTTATAACGACTGCGATGAACTGGTCGCCGTGGCCGATTTAACCTTCCCTGCGGCGTACGTCTCATTTGAGGTGACCGTCCATGACTAAAGTCTTCACACTCGCAATTGACCGCCGTCGCAATGATAGTGTGGTCGATCAAATTCGTCAAGACATCAAAGAGCGGATGCTTGATAAAACGCTCATCCATAACGACCTATTACCTGAACCTCATGCTCTCGCAAAAGCCAACAACGTTGAGACTCAAGAGGTGTTAAAGGCTTATCAGTCTTTGCTTGATGAAGGCTTTGTAAATCAAAAAAATGGTCATTACGAGATAGCCCGAGTGACGATTGAAGAAAAAAGCATCACATCCATTCAATCGCTCAGTGAGATGTTAAAAAGCGAAGGCTTTACCCCTTCTGCGACACGCTTAAGTCTCCATGAGATCCATCCTGAAGATGAACCTAAGCTAAAACCTTTTTACGATAGCACCCATCGTTTGCTCGCGTTACATCATGTTTATGCGGGTGACGAAAGACCGCTTTTATACGTTGAAACGTATATTTCAACCAAAGATTATGACATTACACATGACCAAGCTAAAGAAAGTGTGCACCATTACGTTTTACCGAAACTTGCGTATGTTAAAAGACGCATTGATGTCGTGAAAGTCACCCCCGAGATAGCAAAGGCCCTGAATTTAGAGCTAAGCGACGCCGTCTTCCGCGTCCAAAACGTCTCTTACACGAAACATCATCACGTCTTATATGTCACCTGTGTGTATGCGGCGCCTAATTATACGATTCGCATCGATTCAGAATACTAAGCATAAAAAAACCGAGTTCGATTGAACTCGGTTTTTGATTGACCTAAGGCTTAAATATCGTATTGGGCGTTTATGGTCGCAGGTGTTTTACGCATCAGCGCCATGACCGGGAATAACCCTGATAAGAGATTCATCGTATACACAAACACGACGCCCACACCGAGCGTGAGTGGCGTCACACGGAAGACATCTAAGACGGTCCGTGAGGTCTCCTGGATTTGCATCAAAATAGTGCTCATAAAGACAAAGCCGACCATCGTGGAGATGGTGGTAATAATGAGCCCTTCGATCAAAAAGAGCTTCGTAATGTCCCATTTGGAAATCCCCAATGAGCGATACACCCCAATGTCATAAATCCGTTCAATCATCGACGAGCGAATGATGAAGTAAAAACTTAAACTCGACGCAATGATGGCGATGACCGTGAAAATGAAAAGGCCTGAAAAACTACGTAAGTTCTCCGCCCGTTGATTGGCGAGTCGCACCGCTTGAATGTTTTCCCCTTCAATGTTTTGCGCGGCTAATTGATCGATGGTTCTTGAAGCGTTGCTGGTAAATAAAAACAAAGACGCGGTGTCATTGAGGCCTTCAAACACCAACCGATGGACGGTGGCTTGAGGAATTAAATAGACACGGTAAAAGGGATCGTCTGGCATCTCATAGACGCCAACCACTTGAAAGGATTCGCCCTCAAAAACTTGATTAAAGGGTGTAAAGTTATCGAGATCGATTTGGCTTGGTACAGCGGCTTTTGGAAACATCATCTCGTTAGACGCCTCTGGCAGACGCCCTGCAAGCAGTGTGATTTCTTCTTCTAAAAGTGTCACATCCATTAAGGGCGCTGTGCTCATGCTGGTTTCAAACAGTCGCATCGCTAAGGCCACCTCTAAATCGCCATACAGGACACTGCCTGTGCCGTTGCTGACACCGACAATCTCAAAGT
>SKJA01000078.1 GCA_007116105.1 Candidatus Izemoplasma sp. | reverse complement strand
GTAACCTTAGACAACAGCGGCATCGTGACCGTTGAACTCTTGGTCTTAAGAGACAGTGAAGGTTGGTTTAATTACGAAGCGACCTTTGATGATTTTGTTGGGTTAACCGATCTTGACGGTGTTGACCCAGTCGATGCCTACGCGGATGCGACCGCGACCGGTCGTTCGATTGTGAACTTCTTAAAGTCTGCGTTGAATTTCTACTTAGAACGTGAGGGGGCGTAACGATGAGTGCTGCGATCAAACAAAAGAAACAAGAGATGTCGCGTTTAGCAAACCTCACCAAAGGGTTCGTTAAAGAAAACCCGATTTTCGTCTCACTTCTAGGTATGTGTCCTGCGTTAGCGGTCACCTCAACCCTTGAAACATCGATCGGCATGGGCCTCTTAGTGGTCTTTGTGTTGACACTGTCAAACATTGTGGTGTCCTTGGTGAAAAACTTCATTCCGGCAGAGATTAAAATTCCTTCGTACATTGTCATCATCGCCACGTTTGTGACGATTGTCCGTTTATTAACCGAAGCGTTTGCGCCGGCCTTATTTGAATCACTGGGCATCTTCATCCCCTTGATTGTTGTTAACTGCCTAATCTTAGGACGCGCTGAAGCGTTTGCGTCTAAAAACAATGTGCTTGACAGCACCATCGATGGCTTTGGCATGGCGCTTGGCTTTATGGCCGCGCTGATGTTAATCGGCCTGACGCGTGAAGTGTTTGGCTCAGGCGGCATCGGCTATGGCATTTACTTACCGTTGCCCATTGAAGGGGTCATCTTCGCCAATGAGTTTTACATCTTCAACATGGGCGTGCTTGCAGGTCCTGCAGGCGGGTTTATGGTGATTGGTGTCTGGCTTGCCATCTTTAATCACTTCCGTTTGAAAAAAGAAGCCAAAAAAGAAGCCGAACGTCTTGCGATGATCGAAGAGAAAAAACGGCTTGCGGCTGAACGTAAAAAACAAAAAGCCTTAGAAAGTGCAGGTGCCTAATATGAGTGTTGCTGTCTTCTTCACTGCCATCATTTCCAGCATGCTGATCAACAACATCGTCCTGTTGCGTTTCTTAGGTGTGTGCCCCTTCTTAGGCGTCTCAAGACGGACAGAATCGGCCCTCGGCATGAGCTTAGCGGTCATGTTCGTGATGGTCATTGCGTCCTTCGTGACCTATTTACTGTATTACTTCGTGCTTGCTGAACTGGGCATCACGTTCATCTCCACCATTGCGTTTATTTTAATCATTGCCTCTTTGGTTCAATTGGTTGAAATGTTCATCAAACGTTTTAGTAAAAAACTCTACAAATCGTTAGGGATTTACCTCCCTTTAATCACCACGAACTGTGCGATTTTAGGGATTGTTGAGCTTAACATTGCGGCCAATTACGCCACCGACTTCGGTCTTTGGAGTGGCTTAGGTGTTGCGGTCACCAGTGCCTTCGGCGCAGCGCTTGGCTTTGCGCTTGTGATGATTGCCTTCAGCGCCATTCGTGAGCGTTTAGATGGCTATCCCCTCCCTGAAAGCTGGAAAGGCGTTCCCGTGTCGTTGGTTGTTGCTAGCATCATGGCGTTGGCGTTTCTTGGGTTAGGAGGGATTGTCTAGTGCCTATTCCTTATGCCATTTTAGTGGTGTTCTTACTGGTTATCTTATATGTTGGTAGCTTCGCACTCAATCGCCGTTACATGCATGAAGGTGACGTTGAGGGCCAATACGACATGAAAAAGTGTTTGGCATGCCCCATCAGTGTGTGTGGTGTGAAAGACCGTTTTAAAGAAGGTGAAGAAGCATGAGTGCCTTTATTACCTTAGCGATCATGGGGGCTGTGTTAGGGCTTGGTTTAGCGTTTGCAGCAGAAGTGTTACGGGTTGAAAGTGATCCTCGCATCAAGGACGTTGAAGGACTCTTACCGGGCATTAACTGTGGCCTGTGTGGCTATCCTGGGTGCAACGCGTTTGCTGAAGCCATCGTTGAAGAAGAAGCCGAGCGTTTATCGCTGTGTAAACCCGGTAAAGATTCTCATTACAACGCCATCTTGGCGTACTTAAAAGACCATCCGGATGCCAAGGGCAACGTGGTCCGTATTTCGAAATAACACCCACCCTTCAAACCACCGTGGTTTGAAGGGTGTTTGCGTGTCTAAGAACACGCTTACAAGGATGATTTTGGTTGAAAAAACAAAGCATTGGTGATATAATAATGCCCGTGTGAAATTAAGTCATTATCAAATGAAAGGTGATACAATGAAGCGAATTTACATGTTTGGCGAAGGGAACGAAAACCAAAAAGCCCTCCTCGGGGGTAAAGGTGCTAACCTCTCGCAAATGAAGAAAATGGGTGTCCCTGTCCCAGCTGGTTTTACCGTCACCACAGAAATGTGTACGGAATACTACAAAAATGGTGGAAAAAATTCACAAGAATTACTCGATGATATTCAAGCGTATGTCAACCGCTTAGAAGAAGAAACCGGCAAAGAGTTCGGCTCTGCTTCAAACCCACTGCTCGTCTCCGTACGTTCAGGGGCTAAATTCTCAATGCCAGGGATGATGGACACCATCTTAAACCTTGGTATGAACAAAACCGTGGTTGAAGGCATGATTGAAAAAACCGGCAACCCACGCTTTGTTTGGGACTTATACCGTCGTTTGATTCAAATGTTCGGTGAAGTCGT
>SKJA01000077.1 GCA_007116105.1 Candidatus Izemoplasma sp. | reverse complement strand
TTCACACCACGGTACATAAGCCAACGAAAGCTGACGTTACTGATGGTGTTGTCGGTTACGTTGAACTGAATGCTGACTTGTTGCTCACCGCCATCTTCGTAAATACCGCGGTAGCGTCCATCAACAGCCGTGATTTGTTCGGGTGCTTCAGTCGATTCACGGTTACATGCCTGTAGTGTCACCACAAGCGTTGTCATCAAGATTAAAAAAAGTATTTTTTTCATAGAATCCTTCTTTCTAAAGAGAGTTAGTTTTCTTACACAAACTATTATAGCTAAATAAAGAGCATTAAAAAACCGGGTCATTTGTCCCGGTTTAAAAACGATGACTTGAGCCAATATGCAGCTGCTTCAGTTCGATTTGTCACGTTAATTTTTTTAAAAAGTTCGTGAATGTAATTGCGAATGGTCTTTTCCGCCAACATCAGTTCGCGGGCTATTTCAATGTTGGTTTTACCTAAGGCTAAGCAATCTAAGATGGTGATTTCTCTTGGTGTAAACGTGTGTTTAGGAATGAACGACAAGGAACAAGCCCATTCTTTAGGTAAACAGTCTTCAAATGTCATTTGCTTTGTTGCAATGTTTAAGATGGTTTCAATCAATGTATCTTCTTGAACAGACTTAAACAAGACCCCGGCAAAATTAGCCTGTTTCGCAGACAGTACGATGGCATCTTCGACAAACGCTGTCAAGATCAGAATTTTAAGCTTGGGTTGAAGATTGAGCGCTTTGATGCCACCCAAAATGCCATCACCATCACCAAGCTTAAAGTCAAGCAGCAGAACATCAATCGGTTCGTTGCGTAACACATGAAGCATTTCACTTAGGGTGCCTACAGCCTCAACGACATGAAAGGCTTCCTCAACGGCTAAAAAAGACTTAAGTCCTGAGCGCACCATGCTGTGGTCATCCACAATTAAGATTCTTATTCGTTCGATGCTGTTCCCTCCTTCGGGACGTTTAAAATCACTTTTGTCCCGGGACTTAACTTAACGTATTCAACGCTTCCGAGAATGCCATGCATTCTTGCATACAAGGACATGATCCCAAGCCCTTCATGTCGCTCATTTGGGCTTGTTAGGAAACCAACGCCGTTATCGGTCACACTCACTGAAAGGCCGTGGTCTGTTTTAGCGAAGACGATGTCGATGCGTGTCGCTTTGGCATGCTTATAAGCGTTCAATAAGACTTCCTGAAGTGAAAAATACAGTTGTGTTAACTTTTGATGCGCTTCGGGAAAGAAATCATGGAAAGAAGCACGATTATCCATGACAATATGTGTTCCCCCAACGGAGCTTAAAGACTGTATAAGATCTTTGAGTTTTTGATCAAACTGCGCGATAGTGTAGCGTTGGAGGGTATCGTTTTCTAAAAACTTGCGCGCACTCGTAAGGCTGTTGTTGATGTCTGAATGAAAGCTCGTGAGTGCCTGTATGTCGGGATGCTCTTTTTTTAATTTCGCGGCTTGAAGTTTTAATCCATATAGATTTTGAATAACGGAATCATGGAGCTCATAGCCGATTTTACAACGTGCATCCATTTCAATGGTCTGCATCGATAGAAGTTTCAGCTTGTGGTTTTGCAGACGCTGTTGATAATGGATGAGTTTAGAGACTAAAACATACAACGAAAACCCAATCAGGATTTTCACCCATTGGATGCGAAACCCTAAAAGCATGAGAAAGTTTTCATTGTTAAGCCAAGTGCTTGGAAAAAAACCAGCATTTCGAACAATCAGTCCGTCGACAAAGGCGTATAGTAAAAAAACCCAAGCAAGCCCTCGAAGATACCTATTCTCATTCGGAGCATCAAGCTGTGTGTGTCTTGACGCTAGAAAAAACGCTACCGATGTCGTTAGCGCACCTAAAAACCCCGTTAAATAACGGATAAAGAAGACATTAAAGGTTCGCGTTTCATAAAGATAAAGAGGATGATGACGGAGCGTTGCGAACACAAAGATGAAGATGTAAATCAGCCCGAGAAGTATCGGGATCCGTCGGCACTGCTTCATTAGGCTTTTAGAGATTGGAAGCATGTTAATACCGGCTGTAAAGAGTGCTAAAAATGAGCCGAGCTTAAGGAAATTCTTGGTAATCACTAGCAACGAGTCATAGTCTTGGAAAAGTCCGGAAAGTCGTAACACCGTTAACCACTCAGAGAGCCCATGAATTAATCCGAAGACGGCAATGTAAAGAACCCCATGAACCAGCTTCTGATTCGGGATGAGTTGCTTGTCGAGCGTGATGATCCGAAACCCAAAAAGCAAATAAATAAACCCATAGATTAAATAAATGATGAACAGTTCCGCGTTCAAAATAAACCACCTTTTATCTTAGCGTCGACGTGATGTCGAACGTTTGTTGCTTTTGCGTGAATGAAACTTACTGTCAATGAGTACCATAAGGGTTAAGTAAAACGCTTCGTCGTGTTTTCCTGTGAGGTTGATTTCATAGGAATCACCAAAGCTAAACCGTTTCTTTTGCATGAGTGCTAAGGTTTGATTGCCGTCCATTAAGGTGAACTGATGGGCCCAATAGGTGCCATCAATGCGCCAAGCACCGTGGGTGGTTTCGACGGTGACTTTTTGCTTTAAAAAGGCCAATCGCTTCACCGTTTTGGCAACTTGTGCCCCACCGTTGTCTAAAACAACATACGTTGGTCGAAGCTTGAAGCGTCGCCGTTTAATGGTGTAGAGTGGTTGTTTGTCTTTCGCTTTTGTCAAATCGATGGTCCAACCGAAACTGAAGGGTCTCGCCGCAGCTTCATACGCTAGCTCATCCTTTTGATTGTAAAGCTTGTAACGTGCGCGAGTCGAAAAGACCTTTTGCTTTAAATGAAACGATGTCATAAAAACACCTCCTCTTTCTAGTATACACGATGGTTCGGTGATTTTGTCCAAGCTTCTATAGAAATGTCACAGGGGCTGTGCTAGAATGAAGTATCACATCAAGAATGCGAGGATATAGAATGATTGCAAAACCAACCCAACGGCTTCATCCTAAAGCAAAAAAGGCATGGCAGATCCGCGGTCTAGTAGGACTGCTCTTTTACACCCTTCTTGTGGGGGCGTATTTTGTGAGTCGCATCTGGCTGACATTTTTACCTTGGTGGCCGGGGCTCATGGCCGGGGGCTTTTTTTTGTTTGTGTCGATGATCTCAATCTTTGTTTTTCCGGCTGTCCGGATGCATTATTGGGGTTATGACATCCGCGAAGAAGACATCGACATTCAATCGGGTATGATTGTCATCAAACGGGTGTTGATTCCGATGAACCGAGTCCAACATGTGGATTTAGAGTATGGTCCCATCATGCGTCATTTTAACTTGGCCTCTTTAGTCATCACCACCGCAGGGTCCAATCATAAAATTCCTGCGATTGCGCAAGACGTGGCACTTGAGCTCAGAAAAGACATTGCCCGTTTAGTGTATGAGAACGAAGACGATGTCTAACCCAAAACGACAACACCCGATGATGATTTTAACGGGCGTCATCGCGCAACTGAAAGGTCTGATTTGGCCCATTGTGCTCGTGCTTTTAGCACGCACCTTAGGCAGTAACCCAGACGAACCCTTTTTCGACCGCTTTACGCTCATCATCACTGGGGTGACACTCGGGGGTACGCTGCTGTTTAGTGTTTTACGCTGGCTTTTTTTCACGTACCGCTACGATCACGACATCATCGAAATTAAGTCGGGTGTGTTCATTAAAAAAGAACGCAAAATTAAGCGTGAACGGATTCAAGCAATCAGTCTTGACACCCACGTGATTTTGAAATATTTAGGCTTAACCTCACTCAATGTTGAGACCGCCGGCAATCTCAATGAAGCAGAAGTGAAAATCAATGTCTTAACCCTGCTTGAAGCCACTCAGTTAAAGCAGACCCTCCAACACAATGGACAGCCCACAGAAGACGCGCCTTCTGCCCCACCGAACATGGTAGAAGTTGACACCAACACCCTCTTTTTGGCGGGTCTCACTTCTGGTGGAGTGGGTGTGATGAGTTTGGGTGTGCTGTTTTTTGGTTTTCAAATCTTTGGCATCATCAACGCCGTGACTGTCGACTTTAAAACCACTTGGCAACTCGTTTTAGCCGCCATGATCGCGTTGTTTTTGGTGTTGTTGTTGGGATGGATTCTTTCCATCATCAAATACGTGTTACAGTATGCTGCGTTTACACTCCAACGAGAGAACCAAGAACTGACCATTACGCGCGGCTTAATTCGCAAAAAAGAAGTGGTGTTGTCGTTGGATCGCGTGCAAGCCATTCAGCTGATTCAAGGACTCATTCGACAACCTTTGGGCTATTTGACAATCGAAGCGAAAGTGGCTGGCGCACGCAGTGATGATGCGGTGAGTGCAACCGTGTTGCATCCACTCATTCATGAGCGTGAGGTACCCGCGTTTATGGCGTCCTTGTTTCCACAGTATGTCTTACCTCAAACCATGACCTCCTCACCCAAACGTGCTCGTGTTCGCTATTTGTTTCGGGCTTCGTGGTTTTATGTGTTGCTCACACCGATGTATTTTTTTGTGCCACAAGCACTCTTCATACTCCTCTTGTGGCTGCCCAGTGTGGCGTTGGCTGTGTTAAAACATCGTGCCGCCGCTGTGTCGCTGTCGGAAGATCAATTGACGCTGCGTTACCGCAACGTCGCGAAGAGCACGCTGTTGGTGCCACGTCATCACATTCAAGCACTCACCTTTCAAGCAAACCCACTCCAGCGGTGGCGTAAACTAAAAGATGTGGGTCTATACGTTCTCTCAGCCCCCACGCCAACGTATGCTTCGGTGCGTGATTTAGAGCTGAGTGTGACGGATGGGTTATACGAGGCCTTCGCCCACCGCAAAGAAGCAGACCCTTTAAAGACCGAAGCGTCAACTTGAAAAAAGGGGTTTAAGAAAGTTCAAAATACGTTATAATACTTGTGTAAGCGTTTAACCATAGTTTAAAGGAGATGAATATCATGGATAAGGAAACCTCGAGTAAAAAACAGCAGTTACTGGAACTGATTGATCAGTACAAACAAGATCCCCGCTGTCGTCAAAAGAACTTACGCTTTGGTCCAGAAAAACCCTCCATGCAGTATTTTGATTATGAAAGTGATGAATTGCTCGATTTAAAAATTGCGACCTTTGAGCGACTCATCGAAAAAGGACAGCACATCAGCGAAGATGATGTTAACTATGAAATCTTAGAGCACATCTTTAAAGCCAAAGGATCGCAGTTCCTCTCGTGTCAAACCTCCATCGCCTTTGATTTTCCTGTACTTTTAAAGTTTACTGTAAAACCTTGTCAGTTTGATCCATTTGATTACGACGCGTTTGGGCGAGCCCTTGACAAAGCGTTCGAAGCTGCGGATGGCGCGCAGCGCCTAGAAGTCAGCACCTCAGAAGATACCCCTGAGAGTAAGAAAAAACGTTATTCAGTCTCCTTTTCAATGGAGTTAAGTCTTCCTCTACCGGAAGGTTTAAGCGAGGCTGAAAAAGCGCAACACCTCAGTGGTGACTGGGTGTCAACCGCCTACAATGTGGCTTTTGAGCACATGTACCGACGCCTGTTAGCCCGAATCATTAAACCGTATGCGTGGCTGTATGACGTCAAAGTAAAACAATGCTTTAAGGAATCAGAAGAAGCGAGTTTAGACGTCGTTGTCTATGACGGATCTTCATGGGATCAAAAACGTCCAGCAAGCTAATATAAGGACCTTCGGGTCCTTTTTTTTTATGGGTTACCAAAGAGTTTTGATAACAAAAGTCATCAAATCATCGGTGCGTAACCGTTTACACATCGCATTGTATGCGTTATCATACTCATGTAACACAATCTTAAGGAGGTTTTACAATGGCACGTTTAGAAGGCAAGATCGCCATCATTACGGGTGGCGCACGCGGAATGGGTGTGGCCCATGCCGAGTTGTTCATCAAAGAAGGCGCAAAAGTGGTGATTACCGACATCTTAGAGGATGAAGGTAAAAAGGCAGAAGCACGTTTAGGAAAAGCATGCTTGTTCTTAAAACACGATGTGACCAAACGTGAAGATTGGGAAGCCGTGATGAAGAAAACGAAAGAACACTTTGGTAACCCAACGATCCTCATCAACAACGCTGGCATCGCGGTTCAAAAACCATGGGATGTCGCAACGGATGACGATTACCACAAAACGTACATGATCAACCAGTTTGGTGTGTATCTAGGCATCGTGACCGTCTTCCCTTACATGAAAGACGCGGGTGTTGGCTCAATCATTAACATTTCATCCACTGCAGGGATGGAAGGCAATGCCGGTTTATTGGCTTACAATGCCTCTAAGTTTGCGGTGCGCGGGATGACGAAATCAGCCGCGTTAGAGTTTGGTCCTGACAACGTTCGCGTAAACTCCATTCACCCAGGTGTCATTCGGACACCGATGACAATGGAAAACCCGAACATCGATAAGTCGATGGTCGAAGCGATTGGTGAGACTGTACCTCTACGTCGCATCGCCGATCCGATTGAAGTCTCGAACTTATGTCTTTATTTAGCCAGTGATGAATCGAGTTATTCAACCGGCAGTGAATTTATTGTCGATGGCGGAAAACTCGCAGGCTAACCACCCACAAACCATAAGCATCAAAGTCATTCTCCTTGGAGGATGGCTTTTTTTGAGATAAAGAGGTTCAATTGCTTGTCACAAAGCCGTCACATTGTTGAAGTAGACTAGAAAAAAAACGATAGGAGCGAATGAAATGAAAAAAATAGTTGCCTTGATGGTCCTTCTGGTGTTCAGTTTGGCCGCGTGTCAAACCACAGATGAACCCTCAAGCGAAATTGAACAGACTTTAGAACAAGCCATCACCCTCATTGAAGCAGGGAATCCATTCCCAACCTTAACGATTGATCTTGATGAGGTGGAACACAAAGAAGCGGCAGTCAAGCAGGCGCTTGAATCTCTCGAAGGGTTGAGTGCTTTACAGGTTGCCATCTCGGTCCAACATCTCGAAGAAAATCGCTTTGAAGTGGTGGTCAGTTTAGAGGGTCAAACGAAAGAGACCATGGTTGAGGTCGTTGAGTTTGATCTCAATGACGAAGACTTTGCGGCATTGGTTGCGGAAGCGATTGCCTTGATTGAAGGCATTGACTCATACCTTGAGTTAGACGTTTCCTCAGACGCCCAAGCCGCAAGAGAAGCCGCATTGAAAGCGTACTTTGATGCCATCCCAGGCATGGCAGAACTGGGTGTTGTGCTTGAGGTGTCCTTTGATGAGGATACCTGGACGTATCACATTCATGTTTCACGCGCGGGTGAACAGGCACAAACCACGTTTCAAAACGTTTACTTTAATGTCGTTAGAACCATCACAGACCCTGTCTTAGCGGCGATGGTTGAAGCGGTTCAAGCACACTTTGGTGAACAGTATTACCCCTCTTCCCCAATTTTTGAACAACAACTCAGCGAGATGATGGGGGTTGAAATGGCTTGGGTCGTCGATTATTATGCTGAAGGGCCGATGTTTACAATGAATGTGGACATGATGATCGGGATTCGTGCTGAAGCAGGTCATCTGAGTGACGTTGAAGAAGCGTTGCTTGCCTACCAATCTTATCTCATTCACGATTCATTCCAGTACCCCATGAACATGGCCGTCGTGCAAGCCTCGAAAGTCCATGTGGTTGGCGACTATGTCTTTTTGATTGTCTTGTCTCAAGCCTTACCCGATGAATCGACCGATGCGGTGGCTTTCTATGAAGGTCTTAACCAACAAGCGATTGATCTCATCAACGCCGTTCATGCGGCTCAGTAACCAACATTAGGAGGAAAGCGCCATGGTATTCAGCAGCATCATGTTTTTATTCATCTTTTTGCCCATGGCGCTAATCCTCATCTACAGCGCGCCTAAAAAAACGCGCAACGCCGTATTATTCGCACTCAGTTTAGTGTTTTATTCTTGGGGTGAAGTGCGTTACATTTTTGTGATGTTAGCCAGTGTGCTCGTCGATTACACAGTCTCAAACATGATGGTGAAAACGCAACGAACCGCCACTCAAAGAACGGTTCTGTTAATGACTTCAGTCGTGTTTAACTTAGGGATGTTGATCTTTTTTAAGTACACAGGCTTTTTCACCCACAATGTGAACACACTCTTGGGTCTATCCCTCCCGGTGCTTGAATACACCTTACCTTTAGGGATTAGTTTTTACACCTTTCAAACGATGTCTTACACCATTGATGTCTATAAGGGCCGGGTGGAAGCAGAAAGAAACATCATCACCTTTGGAGCCTATGTGGCTTTGTTCCCTCAGTTGATTGCGGGTCCAATCGTCAAATACCGCACCATCAGGGAAGAGCTGCAACAGCCGCAGTTAAGTTTGAAAAAATTTGAAACAGGGGTTCTTTTTTTTATTGCAGGTTTAGCGAGTAAGGTCTTGATTGCGAACAACATTGGTTTAATGTGGGACGAAATATCGGTGCTTGAATCATTAGGCATGGCCACCGCGTGGCTTGGCCTCATTGCCTTTGCGTTACAGATTTACTTTGATTTTTCGGGATACTCCTACATGGCCATCGGTCTTGGCCACATGTTAGGGTTCTCGTTTCCTGAAAACTTCAATTTCCCGTATGTCTCAAGAAGCATGCGCGAGTTTTGGTCGCGCTGGCACATGACCTTAGGCGCATGGTTTAAAGAGTATGTTTATGTGCCCCTTGGGGGCAATCGTGCGGGGCGTTTACGCTTCGTGCGTAATGTCTTCATCGTCTGGTTTTTAACCGGGTTTTGGCATGGCGCGAACTACAACTTCGTGTTGTGGGGTCTCTATTTCTTTGTGTTGTTGATGGTGGAAAAATTCATCATTGGTCGCGCATTAACGCAACATCGTGTTCTGTCTCATCTGTATTTCATCGTCTTTATTCTGCTGGGATGGGCGGTGTTTGCGATAGAAGATCTCAGTCACCTAGCCTTTTATTTAAGAACGCTGTTTAGCTTTCAAGCAGGCGAAGAAGTATGGTATTACCTTGGGCAGTATGGCAGCGTGATGGTGCTTGGCTTTGTCTTCTCAACCCCTTGGATCAGCCGTTACTTCAAAGAGCCTAAGCGTAAGCCGCTCCTTGTGGTGTGTCTGTTGGTGCTGTTTGTGTTGAGTGTCGCGTACTTAGTGGACTCAAGCTATAATCCATTTTTGTATTTCCGTTTTTAGGAGGAATGACCATGTTAAAATCACCGCTCACCCTGGGATTTTTAGCCCTTTTATTCGTCTTTTCTATCCTCAATTTCTTGACCCCAACCAAGGTCTTTAGCGACTATGAGAACCGTCGCTTGGCTCAGTTCCCCACGTGGTCCATGGAGCGGATGATTGAAGGGTCGTTTATGATTGAGTTTGAAACGTATGTCAACGATCAATTCGTGTTTCGTAACGATTGGATTCGCCTGAAAGCCGTGAGTGAAAGGATTCTGTTAAAACGTGAAAACAACGGCATCTTTTTAGGACGTGATGGTTACTTGTTTGATAAAGTCTTGAAACCACCAAGCACATTGGATCGGAACGTGCGCTATTTAGAAGAGTTTTTAGCACTGTATGCCCATGAAAACATCACCAGCATGATTGTGCCCAACAGTTTTGCACTCTTAACCCAACACCGCCCACGAGGTGTCCCGTTTTTAGATCAAGTCTCATTCATAGAACGCTGGGAGAGAGACCTTGGTGTGTTCAATGTAGTGCCCAACCTCTTGGCGCATCAAGATGAAGCCATCTATCACCGATCGGATCACCACTGGACGCTGTATGGTGCGTACTTAGCCTATGAAGCACTGATGCATGCGTGGGGGTTAGAGGCCGTGCCATATGAGACGTTGGATGTGCAAGAAGTCGAAGGGTTTTTAGGCAGCTATTATCGTCGTGCAAGACCCGTCTTTTATCGCGGTGAAGTGTTGCGTTATTATGACCCAGCCATTCACAGTTATCAGTTCTTTGGTGAAACGCACGATTCGTTGACAAACAAAGAACTGTTATCCACACGTGATCCATACCGTGCCCTGATGCATGGAAACATTGCCTTTGCGTCGGTGTATCGCGTTGAAGAAGCGGCGGTGGAGTCAAGAATACTCATCATTAAAGATTCTTATGCGCATGCGCTGATTCCATTTTTGACGCATCATTTCGATCAAATCGATGTGGTGGATTTAC
>SKJA01000055.1 GCA_007116105.1 Candidatus Izemoplasma sp. | reverse complement strand
CTTGAAAACAACATGATTTTGCATCAATACTTTCAAACGCCGTTTCAAAAACGTGGTTTCTTTGACTTTTCCGAGATTCGCTCGTATGCGGATGAGCTCATTGAAAAGTACGATGTAAGAAGTAGTAAGGGCGCCGAAACCTTAGCCCGCAGCATGAGTGGTGGGAATCAACAAAAAGCCATCTTAGGTCGTGAGATTGAACGCCAAACCGATGTGGTCATCGCTGTTCAACCAACCCGTGGTTTGGATGTTGGTGCCATTGAGTTTATCCACCAACAACTTTTAAAATTACGTGATGAAGGAAAAGCAATCCTATTAATCTCATTAGAACTCGATGAAGTCATGAACTTAAGCGATCGTATTCTCGTCATGTATGAGGGTGAGCTTGTAGGGCAGTTTGACCCTGAAAAGACCACTCAAAATGAATTAGGCCTTTACATGTCTGGCTCGAAACGGAAGGAGGTTTAAGCGATGAGTAAACTCAACACACTGTATACGAGTTTTTTAAAAAGACTTGCTGAAAAACCTTCTTCAATCAGCATTATCTCCAGTATCATTGCGATCATTGGCGGTTTGATTGTTGGCTTCATTGTCATGTTGGCGATTGATCCTTCAAGAGCGCTCATCGGGTTGTCCACGATTTTAACGGGCTTTACACGCGAAGGCACACGGAGTCTCGGCAACACGGTGTACTTTTCAGTCCCTATCATCTTAACGGGTCTGAGTGTCGCGTTTGCGTTTCGTACTGGACTGTTTAACATCGGTGCTACAGGTCAGCTCACCATTGGCGCCTTCACAGCCGTATATGTTGGCATCCATTGGACATTTCTTGGACCGCTACACTGGGTTGTGGCAGTCCTTGCAGGAATGGTTGGGGGCGCCATTTGGGGCGCGATTCCGGGGGTTTTAAAAGCCTACCGCAATGTCAACGAAGTCGTCGCCTCAATCATGTTGAACTACATCGCCATGTATTTTGTTATTTTAATGATTCGTCGGACCATTTTTAATCAACAATTTGCACGTGCCTTCGGTCCAGCCACCACCGCGATGCTACCACGTTTGACACAATTGATCCCAAGTCATCGTTCAAGTTTGAACGTCGGGATATTAATTGCCATCTTGGTGGTGGGTATTGTCCATGTCATTTTAAACAAAACGACCTTTGGGTTTGAGTTAAGAAGCGTGGGCTTTAACCGTGATGCGGCGCGTTACGCTGGAATGAATGAAAAACGCAACATTGTGCTTGCGATGACAATTTCAGGCGCCATTGCTGGTATTGCAGGTGCCATCATGTATCTCATTCCTGGTCGCTTTTTAACCATTGAAACCCATTTGATTCAAGAGGGATTCACAGGCATTGCGATCAGTTTGCTGGGTCTAAGTACTCCAATTGGTGTCTTTTTTGCAGGTCTGTTTTATGGGGCCTTAGAGATTGGCGGCTTTTACCTACAAGCCACCACGCGCTTTGTGCCTCAATTGATTGAAATCATCATTGCGGTCATCATTTACTTCAGTGCTTTGGCTTTATTCTTCCAAAAGATTGTAGGCAACTATTTAAAACGTAAAACCAAAGAGGATATCGAAATCACTGGGGAGGGGTCGATTTTATGAGTCAATGGATTAATGTCATTTACTTTTTAGTCCCTCTTATCATCGCGTCGGCTGTGCCTTTGAGTTTGGTGGCATTGGGCGGTCTATTCAGTGAGAGTACCGGCGTCATCAACATTGCGCTTGAGGGCATCATGGTCATGGGCGGCTTCTTAGGCATCATCATCATGCGAGTGTTGTTGCAGCAAGGCACACTGTCGTTACAAACCATCGCCTTCATTGGTTTGTTTGTGGGTGGTCTTGCCGGAGGCTTATACGCTTTCTTACATGCGTTTGCGGCCATCAACATGCGCAGCAATCAGATTATTTCTGCCACTGCTTTAAACATGTTCGCGCCTGCTTTAAGCGTCTTCATGGCACGCATCTATTTTGGAACCAGTAACGTTAACCTTGGGGGGAACTACCTTATTCGTAGCGTCCCAATCCTCAGTAACATTCCGGTCATCGGACCTTTGTTCTTTACCAATGCGTTTCTCTCGACGTACCTTGGAATTCTAATCTTTTTGGTGGCCATCACGGTGCTTTATAAAACACGCCTAGGCCTTCGCTTAAGAAGTTGTGGGGAAAATCCTCATGCCGCGGATTCTTTAGGGATCAACATCTACAAAATTCGTTACATTGGTGTCATCATCTCTGGTGTCTTAGCAGGGATGGGTGGGGTGATTTTTGTGCTTTCCTTTGCAACCCGCTTTAGTGGCACCGTCATCGGGTTTGGTTTCCTCGCACTCGCCGTCATGATTTTTGGACAGTGGAACCCCAAAAAGATTGTCTTAGCCGCACTCTTTTTTGCTACGATTCGCGTCATTGCAAGTGCCTACACAAGTATTCCGGGGCTGCGCGATGCGAACTTACCTTCAGAAATCTACAACATGTTACCGTACATTGCCACACTCGTGGTTTTAGCGTTTGCATCGAAAAATTCACGTGCGCCTAAAGCCATTGGCGAACCATTTGATCAAGGTAAACGATAGTGAACGAGATGCCTGCAAAAGAGGCTCGGTATCAAGCCATCGCTTTTGCTGTTGCGAACCGCATCAAAAACAAGGAATTATTACCTGGTGACAAGTTGCG
>SKJA01000177.1 GCA_007116105.1 Candidatus Izemoplasma sp. | reverse complement strand
CTTCCACGGTATCTGGTAAAGGGAAGAACCCATCGCTGGCCAAGACAGCACCCCGTGCTTTTTCACCGGCTTGAGCGAAGGCGATATTCGCCGCGCCCACACGGTTCATTTGACCAGCACCAATGCCTACCGTTTGGCCGTCATTGACCAACACTACCGCATTGGACTTCACATGTTTGACCACGGCCTGTGCAAAGAGAATGTCTTCCATTTCAGATTCCGAAGGCGCAAGCTTTGTTACCACGTCAAAACGCGGGGTCTGAGTGGCGTCTTCTTGAACCAAAAGACCGCCACGAATGGTTCTTAGATGTGTGGTGGATGTGCGTGTGCCTTCAAGGTAGGTCAACACTCGAATGTTTTTCTTTTGCGTGAGAATCTTGAGTGCATCCTCGGTGTAAGAGGGAGCTAAGATGACTTCTAAGAAGTGTTCATTTAAGGCCTGTGCGACACGCGCATCGACGACGCGGTTAAACGCCACAATCCCACCAAAAATGGAAACAGGATCCGCGGTGTACGCCTTGTGCCATGCCTCCAAAAGGGTGGGCGCTTGCCCAACCCCACAGGGATTGGTGTGTTTGATGGCGACCACGGTGGGCTTCTCAAACTCCGCCAACAAGCTTAAAGCCGCATCGCCATCGAGATAATTGTTGTAAGAGAGTGCTTTGCCGTGATGCATCTGTGCGCTTAACATGCTGTAAGGCACATCCGGTTGTGTCGTATAAACCGAGGCAACTTGATCTGGGTTCTCGCCGTAGCGCAGTGGGCGCTTGCCAAGCGCCTCAAGACTGAAGGAGTCTTCGTGTTTAAGATCGGCAAATTGATCCGCAATGGCTTGATCGTACTGTGCCGTATGCTCAAACGCCACGGCCGCACATTGTCGTTTAAAGCTAAAGGGGACCTCACCCTTGGCATCCATCACATTGATGAACGCGCTGTATTGCATGGGGTCGGTTAAGACCGTCACATGGGCGTGGTTTTTCGCAGCACTGCGGATGAGTGCAGGCCCGCCAATGTCAATCGCTTCGATGATGGCTTCTTCATCGTGCGGGCTGGCCGCAAGGGTATCTTGAAAACGGTATAAGTTGACCACCACCAAGTCGATGGGCGCAATCGCATGTTTTTGCGCCTCTTCAAGATGATGCGCATTCGTGCGCTCATACAAGATACCGCCGTGAATGACGGGGTGTAAGGTTTTCACACGACCATTAAAAAGCTCTTCAACGCCGGTGATGTCTTCCACGCGTTGGACAGGCAAACCGGCGTGTAAAAGTGTTTCATAAGTCCCCCCCGTTGAAAGCAAACGGTAATGGGGCGCAAGTGCCATCGCAAGTGTGATGAGGCCTGTTTTGTCGGTGACACTGAGTAAGGCTAGTTTCATGATGTTTACCTCCCAAAAAAGCTACAGGTTTAGTCTATCACATTGAGGCTTTAAATCATCCATCAAAATGAAGAATTTCACCGATGAAGAGCACACCTAAGGTTTTAATGTCATAAAGAAATCGTTAACACGACGAGTTTTTCTTTGTTCATCGTGCCAGCCGTGCTATCATGAATGAGGCAGGAGGGAACGTCATGAACAAACTCCACACAAACATTAAAACCTTGCGGGTTCAAGCTGGTTTAAGTCAAAAAGCGCTCGCTGAAAAATTGTATGTTTCGTCATCCACACTCTCAAACTGGGAGCGCGGTCAATTTGAGCCCGACGTCAACGCCATCCAAAAACTTGCGGATGTTTTTGGTGTCAGTATAGACACGCTCTATGGCCGCAGTGGCAGTGCAAGTTCGATGGATGTCATGAAAACCATCATGCTCAACACACTCCATCTTCAAGGGTCTACAAAACAAATGGTGCTCTTTGGCCTGTTCGCTCTCGCAACACTCATCTTTGCGTTCACCTCATCGACGCTGAGTGATGGGTTTTGGTTCTTGACGCTTGTGTTGTTGGTGGTCAGTGAAGTGCTGTTATGGGCACCAAGAAACATCACTCAAACCGAGCAGGTTAGGGTGCCTAAAGACCACCAACTGTTTTTTGGTCGTTTTGGGACCTCCAAAAGTCTATTTAAAGATCCAGTGTTGTGGGCCGTGGGCTATTTTATCTATGGTCTCACGACCCTTGCGTTTACCTATCAGTTCATCACCCAAGGTCAAAACGACGCAGAATCGGCTTTCTTTTTAGGTGGGTTAGCGGTGGTGTTTATGATAAGTTATCTCGTCTTTATCTGGTTGAGCATCCCTTGGCTCTTTGTTCAAGGTGCGTGGCCCGTGACCTCCATCAACCGCAAAGCGGTCTTGATGGTCGGCCGTTTGTTTTGGTATTTTGATGTCTTTTTACTGACCCTCATAGGGTCCGTCTTCTTAAGCACCCACACCCATGAAGCGCCTTTTCCAGTGTGGTTGATGTTGTTGGTGATCGCGACGAAGTGTGCCTTCACCGACCTTGCTTTTAACCATCTTAAAACAACGCTCCAATCGTTGTCTCTTTTCACCAAGCACCCCGATGATACAGACTACGAACCATTAACAAAACGTCTTTAAGAAACTTGGAATTTGACCAAAGGCCGGTTCAAGGCCTTTTATTCTTTCTTTAAGTGAGGTAAAGTCAAAACAGATCACGGCGATGTTGACGATTGGGGTTAAGGAACAAGGGATAAGTCGTCATCCGCACACATCGTCGTGATCCAACCT
>SKJA01000012.1 GCA_007116105.1 Candidatus Izemoplasma sp. | reverse complement strand
CGTCATGGCAGTGCCTACACAGGCACGGGCCGCATTGCGATCAAAGCGCACCGCTATGCTGAAGATTTAAATCCTTTAGATTTACACTGTCAGTGTCATGTGTGTCAAAACTACACACGAAGCTATTTAAGACACCTTTTTAAAGCCAATGAGACGTTAGGACAACGATTAGTAAGTTATCACAATCTCTATTTTTTAAAGGATTTGATGGCTCAAGCTCGTGTGGCCATCAAAGAGGGACGCTATGCGAGTTTCATGCATGCCTTTTTAAGTGTGTATCGTCCATAAGATTTTGTTGTTTTTATGTTCATTTAGGTCATTTTACGTTATAATGTAATAAATCTATTCGGAGGGAAAATATGTTTGAGACAAGTGAAACGTTTAGCCAAAAACCTTCGATTAAAGTCATCGGTGTTGGCGGCGGTGGCGGAAACGCTGTAAACCGCATGATTGAAAACGAAGTGCAAGGTGTAGAATTTGTGGCGATCAACACAGACGCCCAAGTTTTGCGTTTATCAAAAGCCGACACCCGTTTACAAATCGGAAAACTCTTGACCCGCGGACTTGGCGCAGGGGCTGACCCTGACATTGGTCGTCGTGCGGCGATTGAATCAGAAGACGAGCTCAGAGATTTGCTCTCCGATACGGACATGGTCTTTATCACCGCAGGTATGGGTGGGGGCACGGGTACTGGGGCCGCACCTGTCATTGCTAAAATTGCCCGCGAAGTGGGCGCATTGACCATTGGCATCGTCACGAAGCCCTTCAATTGGGAAGGCCGCAGAAGAGTCGCAACAGCGCTTGAAGGTTTGGACGCTTTAAAACCTTATGTTGACACCATGATCATTGTCCCAAATGATCGTTTATTGCATGTGGTGGATCGTTCAACTTCCATGTTAGAAGCCTTCCGTGAAGCCGACAACGTCTTACGTCAAGGGGTTCAAGGCATCGCCGAAATCATCACAGTCCCAGGACTGATCAATGTGGACTTTGCAGACGTTAAAACCGTCATGAAAAATAAAGGTACCGCCCTCATGGGCATCGGCATTGCCAGTGGTGAAAACCGGGCGTTAGAAGCCGCAAAAAAAGCCATTCATTCACCACTCTTGGACGCGAACATTGATGGCGCAACCGATGCGATCGTCAACGTCACCAGTGGCACAGACATTGCTCTTTGGGAAGTCACCGAAGCGATTGAAGCCATTCAAGCCGCCTCCAGCACTGAAATCAATGTGATTTATGGCACCACCATCAATCAAGATGTTGAAGATGAGGTCATTGTCACCGTCATCGCGACAGGCTTTGATGAAAACCGTAAGATTGATTTAACCAACATCGGTTCGACCGCCTATGACTTTGATAGTTCGACAGTCTCAAAACCCACGGAGCCAGTGGTCAAAGAAGCACGTAAGGGTCGCAAAGAGAAAAAGAAAGTCGACGAGCCTGTCGCAAAAGAGGAAGAGTTGAGTCCTACGAACATTCCTTCTTGGCTCAAATCTCGCTTTAAATGATTGACACTCAACGTGTTCAACAACTCTTAACCAGCCATCCCGATGTGACCATCGTGATGGCTGTTAAATACTTGCCCGCCTCTGGCTTACAAAGCGCGCTGGGGGCAGGATTGAAACATTTTGGCGAGAACCGTGTTGAAGCGCTTTTAGAAAAACAAGCGGCACTCAATGACCCTCAGATTGTTTGGCATTTTTTTGGAACGCTGCAAACCAAAAAAGTCAAACACATCATTCAGTCTTTGGATGTTTTGCATTCACTCGATCGGCTGACTTTAGCCGCGGAAATTGCGAAGCGTCGTCAAGAACCACTGCCTTGTTTTATCCAAATCAACATTTCGCACGAACCCCAAAAACACGGCCTTGAGCCACACGAACTGGGTGCGTTTTTGGAAGCAATCAAAGCCTATCCGGTGATTGTGCCTATTGGCTTGATGGGCATGGCTGAAGACACGGATGACGTGGATGTGATTCGCGCACAGTTTAGACGATTGCGTGAGACCTTAAAAGCTCATCAAACGCATACGCCGACGTTGGTGTCGTTGTCGATGGGCATGAGCAATGACTATGAAATCGCGATTGAAGAAGGTGCCACGCACCTACGTTTAGGACGAATCTTACTCGCGGAACAGACAGGAGTGTAACCATGCGAAAAAAGAATGCGTTTGACCGCACACAGTTTGTTAAAGTGACGAAAGAACACGATGTTTACGCACTCGCTGACACGTTGCTTAAAGGCAATCCATTGGTACTTAACTTCGAAGCTCAAGATGTGGTCGCAAGCAATCAGTTCATTCTCTTTTTGAGCGGCGTCATTTATGCGTTTGATGGTCAAGTTGAGAAGATTAAAGAAAAGATTTTGATATTTGCTACAAAAGAAGATTTCAAGGATAAAGCGCTGAGACGGTTTATTAACGAAAATAAGGATTGATGGCATGGGTTTGTTTCTTTTAGGATTGTTTTATGTGTTACAAGTGTATTTTTACATGATGATTATGTTTGTTCTATTGACCTGGTTTCCCTCGATGCGTGAAACCCGGATTTATTACCTTCTTTATCTCATCACGAACCCTTACTTAAGAGTTTTTCGTGGGGTTGTGGTGTTTGGCCAAATGGATTTCACACCGCTGGTGGGTTTTTTACTCTATAATTTTGGACTCCAGGCGTTTGGCCAATTTGTTCAGTCGTTTATCAGTTGATAAAACCAATGAAATTCTATATAATAACGTAAATCGATGCGATGGACACGTGAACCTTAACAGTGACACTAGAGACCAAGTGGGTGGTGCAAACTTGGCACGTTTAAGGGGAATATCACCATCAAGATGAGGAAACTCCGTATCTCGGCGTTAACGAGTTGAGTGCTAGGAAACTAGAATAAAGGTGGTACCGCGATGACATCGTCCTTTTTTTAAAGGGCGTTTTTTATTTGAGAGGATGGATAGTATGAAAGATTACAAAGACACGTTGTTAATGCCTCAAACGGATTTCCCGATGCGTGGAAATCTAGGCCAAAATGAACCATTGCGTCATGCGTTTTGGGCGTCTTTAGACCTGTATCAAAAACGATTAGAAAAAAATAAAGGGAATACCCCCTTCATTTTACCCGATGGCCCCCCTTATGCGAACGGTGACATTCACATTGGTCATGCGCTCAACAAGATTCTAAAAGACATGATCATCCGTGACAAAAGCATGCGCGGATATTACACCCGTTATGTCCCAGGATGGGACACACACGGTTTACCGATTGAATCGGCGCTCACAAAAAGTGGCAAAGTCGATCGCCGTACGTTAAGCATCAGTGAGTTCCGCGAAGCGTGTGAACGCTATGCCCGTGAACAAGTTGAACGTCAACGGGAGCAATTTAAACGGCTCGGAATCTTAGGCGAATGGGAAAATCCTTATTTGACGCTAGATAAAACGTATGAGGGCAGTCAACTGGAAGTGTTTGCGTCGATGGTGGATCAAGGCCTCATTTTCAAAGGCTTGAAGCCTGTTTTTTGGTCGCCTTCTTCCGAAACAGCGCTCGCGGAAGCGGAAATCGAGTATGCAGAAAAGAAATCTCCATCGGTGTATGTCTCATTTAAAGCGCTCACCAACGCGCCTTTTAATGAACCTTATCATCTGTTGATTTGGACGACCACCCCTTGGACCTTACCCGCCAACTTAGCGATTGCGGTGGACCCTGCGATTGAATATGGCTTAGCCCATCACAACGGTCGTGCGCTCGTCTTCGCAAAAGCGTTAAAAGAAACACTTGAAGAGGTTTTGAAAACAACCTTAACCATTGAAACAACCGTGCTCGGTGAGGCGTTAATCAACGTCCGTTATCAACACGTTCTTTTCGACCGTGAAGGCATTGTGTTACCAGGTCACCACGTCACCACCGACAGTGGGACTGGGCTGGTACACATTGCTCCTGGCCATGGTGAAGACGACTTCATCATTGGTCAAGCCCATGGTTTAGAGGTGTTGTGTCCGGTCGATGGGCGGGGTGTCATGACCGCGGAAGCGTTCCAATATGAAGGCTTAACGGTGGATGATTGCTCGAAAGCGGTTGTCAAAGATTTAGAAGCCCAAGGCGATTTGTTGACCATGCTTTGGGTGAATCATGCTTACCCGCATGATTGGCGCACCCATAAACCGGTTATTTTCCGTGCGACCGATCAATGGTTTGCGTCGATTGAGAGTTTGAAACCCGCGATGATGGGCGCCATTGATACGATTGAATGGGTGCCAAAATGGGGTAAAACCCGCATGGAAAACATGGTTAAAGACCGGGTCTCTTGGTGTATCTCCAGACAACGGACGTGGGGCGTGCCAATTCCTGTGTTTTATGAAGAAAATGGCGAGCCTATTTTAGAAGGTGATTTAATTCGCCATGTCGCTTCCTTATTCAAACAACATGGCTCAAACATTTGGTTTGAGTGGGATGCTAAAGATCTTTTACCAGAAGGCTATCAAAGTGAACTAAGTCCTAATGGAGCGTTCCGTAAAGAAACCGACATCTTAGATGTGTGGTTTGACTCTGGAACCTCGCACAAGGGCGGGATGACCGATTTTGGCTTGAGTTATCCTGCGGATGTCTATGTGGAAGGCTCCGATCAATACCGTGGTTGGTTCAATAGTTCTCTTTCCACCGGCATTGCCTATCGCGGCGAAGCACCGTATAGAACTTGCTTGACGCACGGTTTTGTGTTGGATGGCGAAGGTCACAAAATGTCGAAGTCCAAAGGCAACGTGGTCGACCCCATCAAAGTCATGAAAGAACTTGGTGCTGACATTTTAAGATTATGGGTGGCCAGTGTGGATTATCAATCCGATGTCCGCATTTCACCTGAAATGATGAAACAAGTCAGTGAAAACTATCGGAAAATTCGCAACACCATGAAGTTTATGCTTGGCAGTGTGTTCGATTTTAATCCTGCGCACGACGCGTTAACGTATGAAACACTTGCGCCTGTGGATCAATACATGATGCTTGAGCTTGACCGTGTGATTGACACCGCCAACCAAGCGTATCAGGCTTACGCATACGATGAGGTATCGCGCGTGATTACGACATTTATCACGCGTGATTTAAGTGCTTTTTATCTTGACTACGCAAAAGATCCACTGTACATCGAAAAAGCCAATGACCCACTACGACGTGGGGTTCAAACCGTCATCTACCAAGCATTAGATGCACTCAGTCGATTGTTAACGCCCATCATGCCCCACACGATGGAAGAAGTGTATCAAGCCATGTCATTTCGACAAGAAGACAGTGTGTACTTAGAATCGATGCCAAAGGCTTCACTTCGTAAGGATGCGGCGCTAAGCGAGCGTTTCAAGCGTTTGATGACCTACCGTGATAAAGTCTTAAAAGCGCTTGAAGAAGCGCGTAATGAAAAACGCATTGGGAAGAGTTTACAAGCGCACCTCACGCTCTTTGTGACGGCTGAGGAGTCTGCCTTTTTAAGCACATTTAAGCGATTAGAAAAACTCTTCATTGTCTCAGGTGTGACGTTGACCTTAGCCGATGAGAGTCGTATTGTGGTGGCGGCGATGGAAGGCACCACGTGTGATCGTTGTTGGCACGTCGGTGGGGTTAACGAAGAAGGGCTTTGCTCACGCTGTGCGACGGTCCTGACACATGCATAGTTTTCGGCGCACGCCCTTTGTCCGGACCTTCCAATACATCTTCGGTTTATTGATTGTTGGCTTAGGTGTTAACTTGCTGTTTCGTTCCAATTTAGGCGCAGGTGCCTGGGACACGGTGGTTTACAACCTTGCTCAATTGGTGAACAATGCTTTTGGTGCAGGGACCCTGACGTTGGGGATGAGTTCGTTCATCATTCAAACGATGCTTTTATTGTTGGTGATGATCGGTCGTCGAAAAGCCCGTTACCTGTTTATTTTTGTGCCCATCTTTTCCATTTCCCTCTTTATTGATTTTTGGGATTTGATTGTCTTTCAGACCTATTATCCTGAGGCGATGGCGTTACGGTTACTGTTTTACATTGCGGGCGTGTTGATTCTAATTTTCGGTTTAGTGTTGGTGATTCTAACACGCTTTCCTGCGGCGATTTTTGATGAAGTGATGCTCCTAATGATGACGCTTTTAAGAAGCAGTAATGTCTTTGTGATTCGCCTAGGTGTCGAGTTTTTTGCCATCGGCTTAGCGATTCTTTTAGGCATCATCGGCGGATTTGGCCTGGGCGCAGTGAATGTAGGCAGTGTTTTATTAGCCATTTTGTTGCCACCTGCTTTGGCCTTACAACTCCATTTCTGGACACCTTGGTTTGATGCTTATGAACAAACCTAGAACTTTAAAGCAAGATGTACTATACTATTTTAGTGGAGCCCTTATCATTGCCTTAGGTGTGGTGATGTTGATTAAAAGCACCCTCGGGGTCGGCCCATGGGACAGTTTCTTTGTGACGCTTGCGCGCATCTCACCCCTGACCATTGGCACGTCCGCGATTGTCGCGCTGTTTACACTGACGGCTTTGGTGATGGTGTTACGGCGTCAAATGGTGTTTGCCTTTATTTTAATTCCCATCTTTTTGGTCGGACTGTTGATTGACTTTTTTGATTTAATTGTGCTTGCGGAGTTCACTCCTGAAGGGTTCTTGCGGGTGTTGGCGTTTGCTTTTGGTATGCTCGCGATGCCTTTAGGTGGCGCCATGCTGATGCAAACACGCTTTCCAGCGGGCGTCTTTGAAGAGCTCATGTTGTTGATCATGGACCGCTTTAACATACGCCGTATGGCAACGGCACGGTTGTGGGTCGAAGTGTTTCCTGTCCTTGGCACACTCCTTATTAACTGGCTCATGTTTCAAGACATAGGGGCGTTATCCTATGGCACAGTGGTATATGTACTAGCTGCTGGACCATTGGTTCAATTTTATAACAAACGATTACGGAGGACATACGATGAACAAACTGATTGATCACACGTTTTTAAAAGCCACAGGCACCAAAGAAGACATTGATAAATTGTTAGAAGAAGCCATAGAGTTTGATTTCAAAAGTGTCTGTATTCAGCCTGCTTGGGTGTCTTATGTTGCTGAAAGCTTAAAAAAATCGGACGTTTTAACGTGCACAGTCATTGGGTTTCCTTTAGGAGCCAACACAACGGAGACCAAGGTCTTTGAAACGTTGGATGCCCTTAAAAAAGGGGCCGATGAAATCGACATGGTAGCCAACATTGGCTGGTTGTTAGAAGGCAATTTTGATGCTTTTTATCAAGAAGTACAAGCGGTGAAGAAAACGTGTCAAACGCACACCCTAAAAGTCATTTTAGAAACCTGTTATTTAGACGCCAAAACGATTGCAAAAGCAAGCGAGAAAGCGTTTGAAGCCGGTGCTGACTTTGTTAAAACATCCACGGGATTTGCTTCCGGAGGCGCAACCGTTGAAGCGATCAAACTGATGGCTCAAGCAGCCAAAGGTAAAGGCGTGAAAGCCAGTGGCGGTGTCCGGACCCTCGCGGATGTTGAAGCGATGGTGGCGGCCGGGGCAACACGGATTGGCACCAGTAATGGTGTGACCATCATGCAAGGTCAAGAAGCGAAAGAATCGTACTAAGAAAAGGAGCGTATGTTTATGTCTACACCTCATATTGAAGCGTCAAAAGGCGCCGTTGCAAAGATAGTGTTAATGCCTGGAGATCCTTTGCGGGCTGAATTTATTGCGAACACATATTTAGAGAATGTCACCCGCTTTAACACGGTGCGCAACATGTTTGGTTTCACCGGGACGTATCAAGGAAAGCAAATCAGTGTGATGGGCAGCGGAATGGGGATGCCAAGCATTGGCATTTACTCGTATGAACTGTTCAAGTTCTATGACGTTGAGGCCATCATCCGTGTAGGCTCATGTGGGGCTTACGATGCCAAACTCAATCTATACGATGTGGTGTTAGCCGATGCCGCATGGAGTGAGTCAAGTTATGCCAAAACACAAGACAGTCTTTACGACAAAGACTACACGTATCCCGATAAGGCTTTGAATGCTTCATTGGTAGAAGCCGCCAAAAGCCTAGAGATTCCGCTCAAGCAAGGAACCATTCACTCCAGTGATGTGTTCTATCGTGAACATTTTGATGTCTATAAAGACATTCACGCCAACACAGGCTCAGTTGCGGTCGAGATGGAGAGTTTTGCGCTCTTCCATAACGCCAATGTCTTAGGAAAAAAAGCCGCATGCATTTTAACTGTATCCGACTCACTTGTAACCCATGAAGCCACAGAAGCCTCTGAGCGACAAGTGGCCTTTACGAAAATGATGGAGATTGCTTTGGCCGCAGCGTTGCATTATGCAGATTAATCGGTCCTATCAACCTGGACTTCGTGCCAGTCATTTACAACTGAATAAGTTCAAAACAGTGCAGTGTCAACTGCGCTTTTTTGCAGTTTCAGATGAGCGCGATGCGACGGTGAGGACATTGATGTTTCACATGATGAAAGCAAAAACACACGCTTACCCATCCAGACGGTTGATGACACAGCGTCAAGAAACGCTGTATGATCTTCACTTATCGCATGCAGTCAGTTTGATGGGACAAGCCCATGTTGCAACGATGAGTGTGAGTTTTGCTCATCCGCGCTATCTCGATCAACACGATTACTTAGGCGATGTCTTGGCGTTTATGAAACAAGTGCTGATCGCGCCTTGGTTTGATGAGGCAACCTTAGTTCAAGAAAAGCAGTTTCTAAGAGATTATTTTGATGGCATTTATGCCTCGAAAGCGCGCTATGCTAATAAACGATTTTGGGACACCATTTTAGAAGGGCATCCCGATCATCTCCATGGCTATGGTGACATCAAACATCTCGACTCAATCACCCTCGAAGACATTCAATCAGCACACCGGGCATTGCTCGAAGAAAACCCTATTCATCTGGCTGTGGTCGGCGATTTGCAAGGGTTAATGACGCTGGAAGAGATGATTCAAACGCTCGCGTTAAAACCGCGCATGACCCCCTGGCCTTCCTTTAAACATCGCGTTGCGCATCAACCCAAAGCCAATGTGTATGATCTTGAACCTGTCAGTCAAGAACGTGTGTACATGGCGTTTGATTTTGCAGTGTTTTATGGCGATGAAGATTATTATGCCGCCATTGTCTTTAATCAAATACTTGGTGAGGGCAGCGAGTCTTTGTTGTTCCAAGAAATCAGAGAACGCCACAGTATGGCCTACGATGTGCATTCATCTCTCGCGGCGGCTTGGGGTTTATTGATTGTTCAAGCAGGGGTCTCTTACGACAACCTTGCAAGAACCATTGACGTCACACAGAGCATCATTCAAGACCTTAAAAAGACACCTGTGGATGAAGCGCAACTGGCGCTTGCGAAAAAAACACTCATTCATGGCATCACTCAAAGTTATGACGCCGCGAAAGTGTTGGCCTATCGCTTGTTACGTGAAGACTTATTGAACATTCCGTTTGCAAAAGATCAAGCGGTTAAGCACATTCAAGAAGTCAACGTGCAAGATGTTTTAAACGTCGCACAAAAGCTTAAACGCTTGATGGTTTACACGTTAGGAGGTGCTGAAGATGGAAGTGTTCACCTATCCAGCCTTTGATGAAACCGTCTATTTTCAAAAAATTCAACACCGCTTAGCGTGCTACATCATTCCCAAAAAGGATTATGCTAAGACCTATGTCACCTTAACCGCACCCATCGGGTCGGTGCACCGGAATGTGATGCTTGAAGATGAGGTCAACGCCTTACCCGCAGGGACTGCCCACTTTTTGGAACATAAAGTATTTGAGAAAGATGGGGAAGATTTAAGCCGTTTCTTTGCGTTGCATGAAGCCAACATCAACGCGTTTACCTCAGCCCACCAAACGACGTATTTGTTTAGTTCGACCAATCATTTGCTCCCAAACATCCAAGCCCTTACCACCATGTTTTTTCTACCTCATTTCACAGAGGCAGGCATCGAAAAAGAAAAAGGCATTATTTTAGAAGAGCTTAACATGCACAACGACGACCCTTACTATTTACAGTATTACGCGCTCCTAAACTCATTGTTTCATGAACACCCGATTAAAGAAGAAATATTAGGCACCAGTGAGAGTATCCAAGCCTTTTCAATGGAAGATCTCAAAGCCGCCCATCAAGCGTTTTATGCGCCTGAAATGGCGACGCTTGTGATTGTGGGGGATCACGAACCGGAAACCTTATTTGCTTCACTTGAAAAGATTGTCACCCT
>SKJA01000074.1 GCA_007116105.1 Candidatus Izemoplasma sp. | reverse complement strand
TTAATCTTCCCCTATGTGTTTCTTTTTTTTATTGTGTTTTCTTTTTTAGAAGACAGTGGTTACCTCCCACGTTTAGGCGTCTTATTGGATGCGATTTTCAGACGTTTTGGTCTAGCAGGGTCCAATGTGATTCCCTTTATGATGGGGTATGGATGTGCCGTCCCAGCCATCCTTGGCACCCGCACAGCCCACACCCGTAAAGAACGCGTCATCAGTGTCACCCTCATCACCATCGCTGTGCCGTGCACAGCACAAACAGGAGCCTTTATCGTGCTTTTAGGTGATCGCTCGTTGGGTGCCTTGTTGTTTGTGTACGCCATCTCATTTCTTGCCATCTTTGTGACGGGAATGGTGCTCAATAAAACACTCAAAGGTTTCACGAAACCGATGGTGTTAGAAATCCCTAATCTTTTAATGCCCAATCCCAATACGTTGTTTAAAAAAATCCTGATGAAACTCAAACATTATTTAAAAGAAGCTCAAGGGCCAATGTTTTATGGGATTTTACTGGCAGCGTTGTTGGTTGAAACAGGAGCACTCGTACACATCGGCCGCGCGCTCGAACCCTTAACCACCCAGTGGTTAGGGTTACCTAAAGAAGCTTCTTTGGCCTTGATTTTAGGCATCATCCGCCGCGAACTCGCGGTGGTTCCCCTCATCGACATGAACTTAACGACCATCCAACTCATCACCGGCAGTGTCGTTGCTCTTTTCTACATCCCGTGTGTCAGTGCCTTCGTGGTGCTGGTGCGTGAACTTAAATTAAAAACCGGGCTGGCCATTGTGGCGCTCACGTTCTTCTTTGCCTTCTTTTTTGGCGGCGTGGTTCAGTTCACCCTCAACTTTTTTGCCCAATGGTTTTAGACTGAAACAAGGACACGGTCCTTGTTTTTTTTACCCCACAAAAAAACACCACGCTCATGGTTTGAGCGTGGTGTGAGACAGCGATTCATTACGATAGTTCATCAAGAATACGTTCGATTCCCGCTTGCGTTAAGAAGGTTGAGGTGTCATTGTTTTCATAATCACTTGGCAGTAAGTCCACGCCCGGTGTCGAAGAAACAATGTCTTCAATGTCAGGGGTTAACACATTACGCATTACTTGTGAAGCCAGGATGGTGTCGCGATCTTGAGGTGAGAGATTGTTTAACTGAGCAAACGTGAGTGACGCGGTCGCAAAGTTAGGATTGCCTAAGGTGTTAGACGCTTCAATCAAACGCACCAGTTCAGCACGTGAGATGATGTTGCCATACGGGGTACTCTCAAGTGCTAAAGTAGGCACGGAGAGTGCTGCAGCATCGGCTAAAATGTGATGCGCCGTATAATGCAGTGACCCACTTTCAAAGACGCTGTCAAGTTGAGCTTGTGTCAAGCTTGAGAAACTGGGACCACCCAAAGCGCCATCGTAACTGCTTAAACCAAGTAAATCAAGGCCGTTAAAGAGTGCTTTGAGTTCATCGGCTTCGATTTGTTGTTGAGGAAGGCCCAAGACCGTGATGTTTTGACGTAACGCGGTCGGGACAATGATGCCTGTCGCTGAAGGCGCAAGTTCATCGGTCGCATTTTCTAAAATGAACTCTGAAAGAGACGCCTGCATGATCGCACTGACCAAGACGATGTCTAGATCACTGCCAAAGACTTGTTGTGGGGATAGATTTAAGTTGTCAAACGAAGTAATCCCGAGTGCTTCTAATGCATTTAAGAACGCATCGATTTCATCTAAATCGAGATAATCTGTGCCAAAGAGTGTCACACGCACAGGCGCAGAAGTGGTGAGGTTGGTGTCAGGAATGGTGAGTAAGCCATCGTTTAGTCCAAGCAACACTTCAGAGAAGGTCGCATACATAATCGAGGAAGCGAAGAAGGTGTCGCGGTTATCTTGGTTTTCAATGCCAATCAACAACGCCACATTAAAGCCGGTGTTGGCCTCTTCTAAATCGGTGAAGCCAAGCAGAGCCAGGGCGTCAAAGAGTGCGATGAGTTCATCCGCATCCACGTAGGTGGTTTGTTGTCCTACAGGACCCACGACGACCACCATAGGATCGCCATTGACGGTGTTTTCTGGCACTTGAATGAATCCGCCACCCGCCAAAGACAATTGTGATGAGAGTGTCGCGTGGAAAATCGCACTGTCTAAGACCACGCTCAAGTTGTCTAAAATGACACTAAAGTCAATGCCGTCGACTTCCCCGAAGTTAAGCAACCCAGTGGTTGCAATCGCTTGGAAGAAGGCACTCAGCTCATCACGGGTGATGTAGTCTAAACCATCTTCAGTAAACCGCAAAGGGTCGCCTGAGGGGTCTTCGACAGGAATGGTTAACCCCGAACCATCGAGTGAGTCTAACAACACAAACGACAGTGTCGCATAAATGATCTCAGAAGCAAAGAAGGTGTCGAGCTTATCTTCATCGAGTAAGCCCGTTTGAGGGTCAGTTAAGTTCGCAAAGAAGTTTGCGTTAAACTCAAGCGAGGTGAAATTGCTTAAACCTAACACATTTAAAGCCGCAAAGACATCTTTTACCTCGTCTTGGCTGACGACGCTCACACCTTGTCCGTTCACAAGGACGGTGTCTAAGACACTGGGTGGAACACGTAAGATGTCTTGACCGACAAAGTCAATCATTAAACGACCAATGGTTGCTGCTATGATTTGTGAATCGAGTAAAGAATCCAAAGCGGCTTCACTGAGTGATAAGA
>SKJA01000148.1 GCA_007116105.1 Candidatus Izemoplasma sp. | reverse complement strand
GCTCAAGTGTCTTAGCGAAAGTCATCATCATTGCCAGTGGCATGGAGCCTCGTGTTTTAGGCGCCACCCATGAAGAACGTTTCATGGTTCGCGGCATTTCCTTTTGTGCGGTCTGTGATGGTGCGTTCTATAAAAACCGTGATGTGGTGGTTCTTGGCGGTGGAAACTCGGCGATGGAAGAAGCGATTTTTCTCACCACCCTCAACGCCCGGGTGACGCTGGTGCATCATTCGCATAAACTACGGGCCGACAAAGTCGCCGTGGATTCCGCAATGAAAAACCCTTTGATCACGTTTAAATTAGGCTACAAACTGATTGAATATTTAGGCAAAGATAAAATGGAAGCAGTCCGTGTCAGACACGTTGAAACGGGGACAGAGGAAATCATTCCTACCGATGGTGTGTTTATGTTCATCGGACACATTCCAAAAACAGAGTTTGTCAAACACTTAAACATTACCGATGAGTCGGGTTTCATCAAAGTTAATGGTCGGATGGAGACAGGAATTGACGGTCTTTATGCGATTGGCGATGTGACCCAAAAAGAACTGCGTCAAATTGTTACCGCCACCGCCGATGGGGCGATTGCGGCCCAAAATGCGGTGAGATACATTGAAGCGCTCAACCGGCGTTTAGAAGACGATGAAACCGTACACGACGAAGCGAACGCTTGAAGTAAGCTTTCGCTTTCTTCTTTATGGGGTGTTAGGCTTTCTGTTAGAACGCGGCATCAACCTCGTGGCTTATGGCCTATGGTTTGATAATTCCGTGCTCTTTGGACCAGTCCAACCGATGTATGCGGTGGGCATGATGGGTGCCGTTTGGGCAAGTGAGCACATCAAAACAGGCCGTTTTCGCGTTGTCCGGATGTTTCTTGTGGCGTATGCTTTTACCGCTTCAAGTGAATGGCTCTCTGGGATGGGATACCGCTATTTGACGGGGCGCAACCTCTGGGACTATCGCAGCACATTTGCGCTGTGTCAAGGCCCCTATACGTGTTGGCTCCCAACGTCTATCTTTGCCGGGTTGGCCTTGTCGTTTGCGTTTTTCATGGCGCCGCGTCTGGCCCGTTTGGAAAAACGAGTCCCTCTTGTTCTTAAGACCCTTTTTGTGGTACTGTTTATCATAGACATCTTCGTCACCTATGGAGGCTTGTATGCGCAAAGAGGATAGTGTTTGGATTGTTGGGTTGTTGACGGTGCTTTTAAGTGTTGTGTGGTTTCAAAGCACGACTTTAGGCATCACGTTACAGGCCAACCACCCGTTTAGTTTAGGATTTGTGAAGTTTGCGCTCATTGCCATTCAAGGGGACTTTATTGTGAGTCGCTTTAAAACCGGACACTGGACCGTGCATGGCATCGTCATGAAGATGGCGGTTTGGGGCATGATTGGACTGTCTTTAGTGGTGGTCTTTCCTTTGTTTGAACAAGGGGTATTGGGTGTGCTTGAGACCTTCAGCTGGACCTGGCCAACCATTCTTGTTGCCTTCATCACCAGTGTGGCCATGAACCTGTGGTACGCGCCCATGATGATGGCGCTACACCGTTTAAGTGACGCGTGGATTGATGGCTTTGTTTTAAAACAACGCGTGCCGATGAAACAGTTGATTCAAGACTTTAACTGGCCAGCTTTTTTTCACTTCACGTTAGGCAAAACGATCCCATTTTTCTGGATTCCAGCGCACACACTTACCTTTATGATGCCAGCGTCTTGGCGCGTGGTGTACGCGGCTATCTTGGGCGTCAGTCTGGGTATTTTTCAAGGCTTATTAAAACGTCAACGATAGGGGGTTTATCATGTCTTTTACCATCGATGTTAAACAAGAAGCACTGCATCTTGACTTAAAGCCATGTTGTGAATTGGCGTTTTTAAGCGCAGTGTTTGCGGTCAACGGACATCTAAAACTCTCAAACCTTGGGGTGGGTCTTTGGTTTCAGACCACGCAACTTCCACTCGCACGCACGGTCATCACGTTGGTAAAGAAACGGTATGGTCTAGAAGTTGACATTCGCATCACACAACAACAAAAACTAAAAAAGAAGAAAAAGTTCACCCTCACCATACAAGAAGGCGCCATGAAGATGATTCATGAGCTGGGTTTGATGGAAGAAGATTTAGGGTTTGCGGCTGCGGTCGATGAAACGCTGACGCAAAAGGACTGTGACTACGGTGCTTATTTAAGGGGTGCCTTTGTCACTTCAGGGTCCATCAATCACCCCCAAAGTTCCTCCTATCATCTAGAAATCGCCTCGCAAAACGCAGCGTATGCTGAAAGTCTCACACGTTTGATTAACAAGGCAAACCTCAACGCGAAAACACTTGAAAAGAAAAGTGGGTTATTCATTACCTACATCAAAGAAAGCGAAAAAATAGCAGACTTTTTACGCGTCATTGGCACGCATCAAGCGCTCTTTACGTTTGAAGATGAGCGGATAAAACGAGACTTTTACAACTCCATCACGCGAGTGATGAACATGGAGCTTGCCAATCAAAACAAAACGCTCGAAGCCGCCGACAAACAACTCAAAAACATTGCGATCATTGAGAATCTACTGGATGAAGAAGATTTAACCGAGGGCTTAAAAGAAGCCATGACCTTGCGTAAACTCTATCCTGAAGCCTCCCTGAATGAACTCGCGGATAAATCGAAAGAGCATTACCCCAAAGCCATCTCAAAATCAGGACTCAATCACCGCTTCCGTCAACTCGACCAGTTGGCACT
>SKJA01000022.1 GCA_007116105.1 Candidatus Izemoplasma sp. | reverse complement strand
GGCATGGTGACACCGATGATGGCGGTCCGCGGAAGGCCGATGGCGTCCACCACTTTGCACGCCACAAGCAACGCCAACGTAGAATCTAACCCGCCACTGATGCCAATGACAATCGTTTTGGCTTGAATGTGTTTCATGCGTTTGATCAACGCATTTTCTTGCAGTGCCGCAATCTTTTCAAACGCTTCACGGGTGTCTTTTTTAGGCACAAACGGGGTTTGGTCAAAGGGGATTTCAAAACGGTAGGTTTTCGTATGTTGGGCTTTGAAATAGACCGTTTGAAGCGGGTAAGGCGGAGTGATTAACGTGTCTCTAAATGAGGAGAACTGCTTGCGCGCAAAGTTAATCTTAGCCAAATCTAAATCGCCGTATATGACTTCTGATGTTTGCGAAAAGTTTTCTGTTTCGCGAATCAGTTCACCGTTTTGACAAATCACATTATGACCACTAAAGACGGTTTCAGACGTGGATTCATTCACCCCTGCAGAACAATACACATACGCGCCAGCATTGCGTCTTGAATGTTCTAAAATGGTGCGGCGACGAAGTTCACGTTTGCCTAAGTATTCGTTTGAAGCACTTAAGTTCACAATAATTTTCGCGCCGTTAAGCGCTAAGGTGTTGCCGGGGCTAAAGGGGGCCCACATGTCTTCACAGATTTCAATCCCAAAACTGTAAAGATCGTCATCCGATTTGAACAGAAGGCTGCCAAAAGGAATGGTTTGACCAAACAAGCGCAACTCATGCACACGCTTGATGACATCTTTGCCGCTGGTAAACCAACGTTTCTCATAAAACTCTTGCGTGTTTGGTAAAAAGAATTTCGGCACAATGCCTAGCACCTTATGACCTTCAATCACCACCGCACAGTTGTAAAGGAGACCATCGATTTCAATCGGTGAACCGACAATTAAAAGCCCTTTAAAAGGGTTCTCTCGCAACAACGTTTCTAGTGCCGTGTGGGCCTCTTCTAAGAGACTGTGTTGAAAAAACAGATCGTTACAAGTATACGCCGTAATGCCAAGTTCCGGAAACACCGCTAAAGCCGCATCGATGGTGGGCAAAAGCCGTAACATTTCCGCAACATTTTGCTTGGGGTTGGCGACATGAACTTGGGGGGTTACGGCCGCTACTTTGAGAAAATCACGAGCATACATTAGCGGACCTCCTTAGGATAGAGTTGATGGGTTTGAATGTACGTTTCAATCGCATCCGGGACGACACCTTGATGGCGATGCCGACGGTAATCGGTGGCTGCGATTGGGAAATCGATGGCTTCTTCTAAGAGAAAGCGATCGCGATGCTGCCTTAACCAGGCGTCTTCATCAAACCATTGGGTGAGTGGTTTTGGACCTCGATTTAAGACAATGAAGCGATACTGTTGGATGAGTTGTTGGGCGTTTAACCAATGTTTTAGCCCTTCTAAATGATCGGCCCCAATCACATACACCAAATCGTCTTGATACTGGTTAGACAAAAGGTTGAGTGAATGGTAGGTTCCTTTGAACTCGGCTTGGTCACATTCAAGGGAGAGTACCTCCACCGATTCGTCATTCTCAAACAGTAATTTTAACATTGCTAGACGATGATGACAAGGCGCTAAGTCGGCTTTGTGATACACATCACCCACAGGCAAAAACACAAATTTTTGGGGCTTGTGTGTGTGTGTCAATCGATCGTAAATGGCCTTATGGGCATGAGTCGGTGGGTTAAACGCACCGCCAAACACAATGATCATCGCTTCGCCTCGTTTTCGATTATTCTTGTGATGATGCTTTCTTAAAGGGTCTCATCATTAACCCTACTAAGCCTTTTGGTACCGCCATCACACCATCTTTTAACAGCAAAGGCATCAACTTAAACGATTCCTTGTACGACGCAATGCGCAACGCCCGTTGCGTCATGATGAGATTGTCTTGGAACAAATACCGACGGGTCACAATGCCGATGCGAACCGTTAACATTCCATTTGAGAAGCCTTGAAACACGGAGTTGGTGGCGGTTCTTAAGATGGGCACATCGCTGACGGCTTCACCAAAGCGTGAGGGCATCAGTTCGTTGATGTTAATGTCTTCCAACCCTTCCGCAATCAAGGCTGTCACCGCGACGTTTACGGAGAGTTTCGCTAAATTACTGTAACTGGGCCTAAAGCCACACGCTTGGACCAGTTCTTTCACCATTTTGATGTTGGTGAGGATGACCGCAAACATGTCGAGGTTGCCGTTTTGACTGATGGCCGTGGTGGTCATCACGGTCTTCCCGTTCTTTAAGATGATACGGTCCATTTCTTTTTTGATGGGACCATTGAAAAGTTCTTTAATGACGGCCATTAAGGTGGGTTTATCGTGGAGGGCATCTTTTAAACGCCCACGGTCTTCATCGGTGAGATAACTGAGTTTCATCATCGCCCGTGCGGCCTTTTTATAAACGGCCATGGACTGTTCTTCTGGTGCTAAAGCATCGACCGCAAAGGTCGGCGCCACAAGCACCACCCGCAATGGATTGATGACTAAGACATAGAGCAAGGCCCCGATTAAGAGATAAAACGCATACGCTAAATAAGGCGAAATGACACTCAGTCTTTCCCCTACGCTTAAGGCGTTTGATAAGATCACTAAAAGAAATGCGACCATCACTCCAATGCCTGTGATGATCCAAAAGACTTTACGGTTCATACGCATGACCTCCTGTCACTTTATTGTACCATAAAGCGCCTTTCTAGCCACGAAAAAACGTGCCGAAGCACGTTTAACGTTCAACCTTTTTTTCACGCACAATACGACCACCCTCAAGATAGACTATACGGTCTGCGATGGACACCGCATCGTCATAATCATGAGTGACAACAATGCTTGTCATGTGGGTGTGTTTCATAATCTCGCGCAACTCAAAGCGAATCTTCTCACGCAGTTCAGCGTCGAGATTAGAAAATGGTTCATCGAGCAATAAAATGTCAGGTTTAGGGGCCAGCGCTCGAGCGAGCGCGACTCGTTGTTGTTGGCCTCCGGAGAGTTCATGGGGGTAGCGTTTGCCAAAGTCCAATAAATCCACCAACATAAGCATCTCATCGATGCGCGCTTGCCGCGTTTCTTTCGACCACTTCGTCAAACCAAAGCCAATGTTACGCGCCACACTCATGTGAGGGAACAAGGCATAGTCCTGAAAGACCATCCCTACCTCGCGTTTTTCAGCCGCGACGAAGACCCGGTTTGAACACAACGTATGTTCGTTGATGATGATGCAGCCTTGATCAGGCATCTCAAGACCCGAAAGCAGTCTTAAAAGGGTGGATTTCCCACTGCCGGAAGAGCCTAAAATCGCCACCACTTCACCTTCAGACATGCTAAAGTTGATGTCTTTTAACACCGGCGTTTGATGATAAGCAAAACTTAACGCTTCAACTTTAACGTACATTTGGGCTCTCTCCTTTGACTTTCATGTGGGTGAACCAATAAATCGCGGTGGTGCTTAAGGCGATGATGATGAGGGCTGGAATGGCGGTGTGTTGAATCATTTCTTCGCGGGCATAAACGTAGACTAAGGAAGCTAAGGTTTCATAGTTGGTTGGTCTTAACACCAACGTCAAGGGAAGTTCTTTAATGATGTCGATGAAGACAATGATAAACGCCGCCACCATGCCACCTTGTAAAAGCGGGAGGTCTATTTTTAGCAGTGTTTTAAGTTTGCCGTGACCTAAAGTGTAGGAGGCTTGTGTGAACTTCTCCCCTATTTTATCATAGGTCGCTTCAATGTTGCCAAAACCAATCGCCATGAAGCGTAGGACGAACGCAAACATCAACATGACGATGCTTTGCGTTAGGACAAGTCTTTGCGTGGTTTCATTCACGAGACGATACAACGGAAACAACCATCGATCAAGTTGCACAAAACTGACCAAGACCGCGACCGCGATGACCGCGCCTGGGATGGCATAGCCTAGATTAATGAAACGCAACAACAGCGTTTTTTTGAGTGAAGTCTTCCCACGTGAGAGATTCGCAATGAAAAGCGCCAACACCACAATGAGGGTCGTGGCCGTAAACGCAAGCGTCATGGTGTTGACAAAAACGAACCACAGACGCTGATTCCAAACCGCAAAGAACGTTAAGCTCGCGTAGTAAATCAGTTGCGCTAGTGGAATAAACAACGCAAACACTAAGACCATCCACAACAGCCATGGATAGAGCTTTCGCCATCCTTTTAATGTGCGTCTAGACAGTGGGCGATTTTTCACATCCATCGTATAACGGCGACGGCCTCTAAGCAGTCGTTCACCACTGATCAAGACCAATATAAACACCATTAACACAGCCGAAAGGCGGATCGCCGCGTTTAAATCTCCTAATCTAAACCAAGCATCGAAGATCGCAAAACTAAAGACGCGAATGTTGAAATAACTGACCAACCCATAGTCGTTGAGTGTCTCTAAAAGCACCAAAAAGGTCCCTGCAACAATCGCAGGACGCAACAAGGGAAGTGTCACTTTGAAAAACAAAGGAATCGACGCCACGCCCATCGTGCGCGCACTTTCAGAATACGACGCGCTTTGCTTGGCTAAGGCACTACGCACAATGAGGTAGACGTAAGGGTAAAGCGTCAACGCAAAAATCACAGCGGCCCCCGGCAGCGTCATGATGTTGAACGTGTGGCGGAGTCCAAACAGTCTTAAAAAGCGTGTAAACGTTCCCGTAAAAGAGACCATGTCCGCATAGATGTACCCTGCAATAAACGAAGGGATGGCTAAGGGGACAATCATCAACCAGCTTAACAGTTTACGTCCTTTAAAATCATACCGCACCACCACATAGGCGGAAAATGTCCCGAGGATGGCGGCCATACTCCCCACCAACACCACCAGTGCGATGGTGTTTTGAATGGTAGTTAACAACAGGTGCGTTCGAATGTGAATCCAAGTGTCAGTGATGGGATCAAATAGGCGGACTAGAATGGTTAAAAGCGGCGCTCCAATGAGAAGCGCCGCAACAAACGCGGTGATGTGAAAAATCGTGATGCTAGAACGCCATTTGGGCATACTCTCACTCTTTACTCCCAGCCCTCTTCGTCCATAATGATGACGGCATGACGTGCGTGGACGCCAAGGAGTGCTAGGTTAATGTCTTGTGGTCTAAACGTGCCCCACGAGGCCACAAGGGGGTCAAGTTCCACGTCGGGGTGGACAGGGTATTCGAAATTTGCACTGGCAAAAAGACCTTGAGCCTGGGTGTCACTGAGAAACTCTAAAAACTTCACAGCCCCCTCCACATTACGCGCATGGCGGGTGACGCCAGCGGCGGAGAGATTGACGTGCGTCCCAGTGGTCTCTTGGTTAGGGAAAAAGAGTCTTAAGGTTTGGGCCACATCACGTTCAAACGGATCGGCACTGTTTAACATACGGCCCATGTAATAGGTGTTCATAATCGCCACATCGGCTTCACCGTTCATCACTTGTTTCGCTTGATCGCGGTCGTTGCCTCTAGGCGCATGGGCCAAGTTCGCCACCAACCCTTGAACAAAGGTTCGTGTCTGTGCTTCGCCATACACCGCGATCATCGAGGCGGTGAAACTTTGTGAATAGAGGTTGGTTGAGGTTCGGGTGACCACACGGCCTTGCCACTGAGGCTCGGTGAGCGCTTGATAGGTTGAAAGCTCTGCTTCACTGACGCGTTCAGGGTGATACACCAAAATCCGGGCACGCAACGTTAACCCAAACCAGTATCCATCAGGCTGACGGAAATTGGCGGGAATGTGCGCTTCTAGCGCCTCACTTTGAACCGCTTGTAATAGCCCCCGTTCTTGCGCCATGTGTAATCTTCCAACATCGGCCATCAACAACACATCCGCAACCGTGTCTTCGCCTTCTGTTTCAAGACGATTCATCAGTTCATCGGCGCCTGCGGAGACGACATTCACACGAATGCCTGTTTGTTCATAAAAGATGTCATACAACGCTTGGTCGGTGTCGTAGTGACGTTGGGTAAATAATGTGATGCTGTTTTCTTCATTCACACCTAAAGTGCAGGCACTTAAAATCAAAAATAAAACGCTTAACAAAGCGATAAACGGTATTTTTTTCATGCATGTTCCCTCTTATTTATAATTTTTATAAATTGTCATACTTTTATCTTACCTTAGAGCTCTTTAGATGTCAATCAGAGTTAAAAGAAAAGACGCCCTTGGGCGTCATGGTCGAATCAGTTTATAGCGGTCATACAGTTGTGGCACAAGGCCTGGTGTAAAGGGACCTTTTGCTTCTTCTATCCATGATTTTAAGCGTTTGACTTCAAGGTCTAAAATACGCATCAACGCTTCAGGATAATCCATGGTGTCTTGATGACGCGAATACTCTTTGCGGTCGAGCACTTGATAGCTTAAATTCGGGAATACTTTGATGTCGAGGTCGTAATCAATGTACTTTAATGCTTCATGGTCAATCACATAGGGTGAGGCAATGTTGCAGTAAAAGTAAATGCCGTCTTTACGCACAATGCCGATGATGTTAAACCATGTGTTTTTGAAAAACCAGGTGACTGAAGGTTCTTTGGTGTACCAAAACCGACCATTGGCTTCAATGACTTTGGTGCGCCGATTGGCCAACACTATATGATCATCTGTGAGATCAATGACGGTTGCTTTGGCCCAAATCCGATGCAGCGTTTCATCGTGTTTATAGCTTTGTACCACCAAAGGATCGCCGATCTTTATGTTCATGTCATCACATCCTTATTCGGTATTATACTGCATCTTGTGCTATTAAAAAAGCTGTCTACAGCTTTTTTAAATAGTCTTTGCCTTTAAAGATTTCAGGTTCATGTTCAAACAGCCCAGGATAGTCTTGTTGGCGCATCGCTTCATACAACACGATGGCCGCACAATTGGATAGATTTAAACTGCGAACTTTATCGCTCATCGGTAGGCGAAACGTTTTGTCTAGATGTTGTTCTAAGAAAGCTTTAGGGAGTCCGGTCGATTCCGCACCAAACAAATAATAGTGTTCTTGTTGGGTGTCACTCAAATCGAGCTGATCGGGGCGCTTTTGACCATAGCGTGAAAAGATGTAGAAGGCGCCGTGATTTTGTTCAAAGAAAGCTTCTAAACTCGGATAAAGTTGATAGTCCAAATGTTCTAGATAATTGGCTGCACTGCGTTTCACATATTTTTCATCGAGTGAAAAACCCAGCGGCTCAATCAAATGCAACTTGGCATTCACTGCCACACACGTGCGCATGATGTTGCCTGTGTTTTGGGGAATCTCGGGATGATATAAGACGATGTGATTCATTGCCACTGCTCCATTTCTTCCACCATTGGGGCGACGGTTTCTTTAAACCAATCCACATGCCAATAGGTTTTTAAGGTCTCTTTGATGAGCGGTAAATGTTGGCTTAAACGTTGATTGTACATCAACATGATGGCGTTACGTTTCATCACCAACCCACCTCTAAAAGCATAGGCGTAGTCTTTGTATTGCTTTGAGAAGGCTTTATTTGAAAGAGTCAATAAGGCTTCTAAGTTTAACTGAGACTGTTCATCGGGATGAAAGGACGGGTGAAAGGGACCTTGTAAACCAGCGTTTTTAGGACAGACGCGCTGACACACATCGCAGCCCCATAAAAACGTTTTAAATTTCTTCACTTGTGTCAAAGTTAAAGGCTCTTTCATCTGCGATTGATAAGAAAGACAGTGCTGTTTGACAAACCCCTCTTTACTGAGGGCTCCCCCTGGACAGGCGTCGATGCATTTTGTACAAGACCCACACCCTTGCTCAATCAATGGTTGGTCTTCGCCCATGGCTTGATCGATCAAGATGGTGCCCAACATCATGTATGTCCCGAACTTAGGATGGATTAATAAATCGTTGTGACCAATAAAGCCAAGCCCACCGATGTAGCCTAAAAAACGCTCATCGACCGGTGAAACATCCGCATAGCCTTTGATGTGATAGCCTAGCGATTGAGCCTGCGCTTCAAGTGTATCAAAGAGACGATAAAACGTTTTATGGTAATCTTCGCCATAGGCATATCGAGCCACCATGCCGTGGCCTTTACCGGCAAACTTTACTTGTGTCTTATCGTAGGCTAGCGCCACGATTGCCATCGTGTCATAGCCTTCTAAAAACGAAAAGTCTTCTTGTGTTTCTTCAAATAGTTTTCTTCGTAACGTGATATAGTCGTGTGTTTTAACAAACTTTACATCATCGAAATACGCTCTTAACAAGACGTCCATGGAGACATCACTTCCCTAATCGAATGGACTCAATGAGGTTAGGCTCAAACACGCCGCGCTTTAACATGGCAATTTCGTGACGGTAAGGCGGCAACACTTTGTCTTTGGATTCATCGTTGGGTGTGACATAAGGTGTTTCTAAGATGATGGGAATCTCTTGAAACGTCGGATGGGTTAACACACGGTGCAAGGCCTCAAATCCGATGTGACCAAACCCAATGTTCGCATGGCGGTCCTTGCTTGCGCCACGGGGATTTAATGAATCGTTTAAGTGCAGCACACTGATGCGGCTTAAGCCGACCTTTTCGTCAAATTCTGCTAGGACCCCTTCAAGGTTGTCGATGAGATCATACCCTGCGTCGTGTGTGTGGCAGGTATCAAAACACACCGACAATCGTGGGTGGTGGTTTAAGCCTTCGATGATGGCCGCAAGTTCATCAAATGAACGACCGATCTCAGTGCCTTTACCAGCCATGGTTTCAAGCGCTATTTTTATCGAAAGGGCTTCGGTGTTTTCAAAGACTTGTTTAAGTCCGTCCACGATGAACGCAATGCCAGCCTCTGCGCCTTCACCCACATGGGCCCCTGGATGCAAAACTATTTGAGTGGCCCCTATGGCCGCTGAACGTTGGAGTTCTTCTGTTAAAAAACGCACCGCAAAGGCTCGTTTTTCAGGGTCAGGATTGGCTAGGTTCATGATGTAAGGGGCATGCACAACCACATCTTCCAGTGCAATGCCATGGGCTTGAAGTGCCGCAACACCGGCTTCGATGTTTAATTCTCGAATGTCTTTGCGGCGCGTGGTTTGTGGCGCGCCAGTATAAATCATAAACGCATTGGCACCATAACTTAGTGCTTCTTCAACACTGCCTAGAAGCATGTCTTTGCCTGACATACTCACATGCGATCCTAATTTCATAGACGTCACTTCCTTCTATTTTTTTTGCTTTGTAACATCACCGCATCGATGTCAATGCCGTACGGTTTTAATTTTCTTAAAGCGTCTAAGTCTTGGGTTGCGTATAAGGTAATCGCTTCACCACTTTTTCCCATCCGACCGGTGCGTCCGATGCGGTGCAGGTAAAAGGTCATGTCTTTTGGCAGCGAATAGTTTATGACATGCGAGATGTCGTCAATGTCTAACCCACGGGCGGCGACATCGGAGGCAACCAAGTATTGCACTCTTAAGGCGTCTAAATCACGACGCAATTGCTTACGCTCACGATCGCTGGTTTCTCCGCTTAAAACTTTTGCTTCGATTCCCATCGCGTGAAGTGCTTGATGAATGGCCTGCACTTCAGGTTTGTGAGCAGCAAAAATAATCGCAAGATAGGGGTTGATGTTTTTCACTAAATGCGTCAACTGTTCTAAACGACGCGAGGGTTCCGTGTAGACGAAACGGTGTTCAATGTTAAGCTGCGAGAGCACTTCTTGTGTTTGATCAAGGCGCAGGGGGTGGTGAAGGTATTTTTTCAAAAAAGGTTCTAAAGCTTGGGGGATGGTCGCCGAAAAGACACTGATGTGTAAGGTTTTAGGCATCATTCGGGCCAAAGCATCGACTTGCGGTAAAAACCCCGCATCTAAGGTCATGTCGGCTTCATCTAACACCAAATGTTGGGTCGTGTGAAGCGCTAAGACACGTTCTTGTAACGCTAAGTCATGCAGTCTTCCTGGCGTCCCGATGACAATGTGGGGTTGTTTGTGATTGAGTTTTCGGATGGCTCTTTCTTTATCTTTTCCACCGGCTAAAAGCATCACTCTAAACGGCTCTTCTGCGAGTGAAATTAAGTCGGTGGTCATTTTATAAAGTTGTTCTGCGAGCATCGCGGTAGGCGCAATGATGGTCAATTGGACACGGTCTTGCTCGGGATCTAGATGTGTGAGCAGCGGCATTAAAAAAGCGTGTGATTTTCCGCTACCCGTGGGTGAAGAGACAATCACATCTTGTTTTTTTAACAGTTTGGGAATGACGCTTCGTTGAATCGGCGTTAAGGTCTTAAACCCTAAAGCCGTTTGATACTTAAGAATACGTTCCATGTTAGTCACCTCGTGGCGTATTATACCACAGCTGCCCTGGCTTGCGTAATAAAAAGGGGCATCAAAAGACGATGCC
>SKJA01000066.1 GCA_007116105.1 Candidatus Izemoplasma sp. | reverse complement strand
ATGGTATGACCCGCCTTTGATAGATGCGCAATCATAGGGGCAACTTTGGTGAGCGCTTCTTTTTGCGAGTTTGGATCGTGGCCGAGTGCATTCCCCCCTAAAGAAATGACATACCGCATGTTATTCCCAACCATAGTTTTCAGATTTTTTAAGTGTCGCCAACATAATCGCACGAATCGTGTGGAGGCGGTTTTCTGCTTGGTCAAAAACTTTCGACCAATCGCTTTCAAAGACTTCATTGGTGACTTCTAGTTCACCTTGAGCTACGGCTGGAAACGTGGCTCCAAACTTTTCAGCAATGTCACGACCCACTTCGGTATCCAAACCATGGAAGGCTGGAAGGCAATGAAGAAAGATGGCTCGTTTCGAACACTTGCGCATGATTTTTTTGGTGACTTGATAAGGGTGTAATAAGGCAATGCGATCACGCCATACCTCATCCGGCTCGCCCATCGATACCCAAACGTCGGTGTAAATGACCTCTTGATTTAGAGTCCCTTCTTGCATGTTGTCGGTGAAGTGTAGTTGTGCGTCGTTTAGGGCTGCTTCTTCTTGACAGTACGCAACGAGTTCGGGATCTGGCCAAAGTTCTTTGGGGGCCACAATCGTAAAGTTCATGCCCATTTTTGCGGCTCCGATGAGCAACGAGTTTGCAACATTGTTACGGGCATCACCAACATACGCCATGCGAATGTCTTTCAAGGTCCCAAAACGGTCACGTATGGTCATGAAGTCAGCCATCACTTGGGTTGGATGATATAGATCAGTCAGTCCGTTCCAGACAGGGACGCCTGCATATTGAGCAAGAATTTCGACGTCTTCGTGACGATGACCTCTAAACTGAATGCCATCATAATAACGTCCTAAGACACGTGCGGTGTCTTTAATGGATTCTTTTTTTCCCATCTGTGAACCACTTGGTCCGATGTAGGTCACATCCATGCCAAGATCTCTTGCCGCCACTTCAAAAGCACAGCGTGTGCGGGTGGAGTCTTTTTGAAAAAGAAGGGCAATTTTTTTCCCACTGTGAAACTTAACTGGGAGGCCTCTTCGCACTTCCATGCGCGTCACATGCGATAAATCAAGCAGTGCATGAATTTCGGTGGGCGTGAAGTGTTTGAGTGTTAAGAAGTTACGTTGACTTAATTCTTGTGCTTTTTGAGCCTTGATGATGTCTACAAGCGCTGGATCGATTTTCATTCATTGTTCTCCTTTATAATCTCGCGTTTCAACGGCATCGACATACATCGTGGTCCGCCGCGTCCGCGACTGAGTTCACTTGAGGGCATTTCAAGTACGGTGAGGCCTGCTTGTTTTAACAGGGCATTGGTTTCGTGGTTTCTTGAATAGACAACCACTTTCCCTGGCGCAATGGCTAAGGTGTTGGCGCCATCGTTCCATTGTTCTCGTTCGCTGTTGACGATGTCATCACCACCACAGTGAATGAGTGTGATGGGACGTTTGAGATACTGTTCGAGGAGTTCTTGCAAGGTCGCACGAACTTTTTTGATGTTTAACCCTTCTTGACTGTACGTGATTTCAAAGATAGTCAATGTTTCAAGGATGCCTCGGTGCACAGTAAATTTGTCGTGGTCTACTTGAGTGAAGACGGTGTCTAGATGCATGAACGCTCGACTCTTGGGGATGTTGAGAGCGAGAATGGTTTTGAATCCTTGATTGGCATTGAAGAGTCTTTTTGCCATGCGTTCGATGGCCCGGGGATCGGTTCTTTTGGAAATGCCGATGGCGAGTGTTTCCGCGTTTAACACGAGGATATCGCCCCCCTCTAACGCATAGGGGTCATGTGGTTGATAAAACATGGGGACGGGTTCATCTTGAAAGCGCGGATGATACTTGAAGATGTATTCTGGGAAAATGGTTTCCCTTTGTCTGGCGTGGGTGGACATTTGATGTAGGCTGATGCCTGTTCCGATGCTTGCAAAAGGGTCTCTTTGGAAGAGGATGTTGGGCATGGGGTCGGTGTAGAAAGGGTACTCGTCTTGTAAAAAATCCATCATCGAGACTTTGTTGATGATAAACGCATTTTTGCGGATGCCTGCAATCATGGAATTGATCATCGTTTCTAGCTCTTGTTGTTCGAGGTATTCTTTGAGTTTCATTTGGACGGTTTTTGATTGAATTTTAGCGTCACTGATAAAGCGGTCAATGAAACGTCCAATAATTTCAGGTTGTGCTTTGAGTGTTTCAACAACCAAATCGGTCAGATAAAGAACCTCAACACCTTCGTTTCTTAAAATCTCCGCAAAGGCGTTGTGTTCTTCTAAGGCTATTTTGAGATAAGGAATATCATCAAAAAGTAATCTGTTGAGGATGGAAGGGGTTAGGTTTTCTAGTTCCTTCCCCGGTCGATGCAGTAACACGGTTTGAAGCTTTCCTATCTCAGAAAATACTTGAATGGCCATGAGCTCCTCCTTTATTTGATGTGATAACGTGGAACACGTTTGGATAGATTCGTGAAGATTTCATAGGGAATGGTATTTGTGCGTGAGGCGAAATCGTAGATGCTGGTTTGATGACCACCCAACAAGAGGACTTCATCGTTTTCTTTAACGGTGTGGTCCACCCGAATGGTGGTTTGATCCATGCTGATACGCCCCACAATGGGATAGGTCTTTTGATTTATCGAGACAACCTGGTCTTGATGGGTTCGCCACAAGCCATCTGCATACCCTACTGGTAATAAGGCGATGGTCTCTTCCGTGTTGGCTTGAT
>SKJA01000158.1 GCA_007116105.1 Candidatus Izemoplasma sp. | reverse complement strand
TAAAGCCATTCAGTCTACCTGCAACATCGTTTTGTGGAATCGCAAGAACGTAGTGGTCCGGACCCGCGCCAATCAACCATGTTTGTCGCAACACCGGAATCGACACTGAATATATGTAGCCACGACTACTGAAAATACGCTCATATCCTCTTAGAAACTCTGCTCTTGGCGCATTGACAATCTCCTGTGTAAACCCACCCACTCCAAGAACACCAAAACCGTCTTCCATAAAGTATACATCGAGTAACCGTTCATCAAAACGGACACGCAAACGACTGTTTGAAAAATCTGTTTGAACGTTCACGTCTTCAAATCCTGGAGCTGTAAGATAGTAGCGACTTTGATCAAGAGAAAACGTCATGACTTCATCAAGTTCGTTATAAAACAACACTTGAGAGCCTGTCCAAACAACCGTAAAGAAACGCTCTTCGGTTTCGATGCTGACACGATAACCATCTAAGTCAACCGCGAGGACTTGTGGACGCTCATCCCTTACGATCGGCTCAAACAAACGTTCAATTTGCGCTTGATATCGTCCTTCGGTTAAACGATTCACGCCAAATAAGGATAGTGCAATGACACCCAACGCAAGGAGAATCTGCCAGGAAGCGACGCGGTAGAATTTCGGTAAAACCAACACAATGATGACGAAGATTCCAACCACCAAACCCACAAACCCTGTTCGTGAGTTTGATCCTACAAACACAAACACCATTCCGGCAACAAACACCATCAAAGCAATTTTAAGCGCCAAGCGCTTGGTAAAGAAAAACAATCCCATCGCAAAGAATATCGCTAAGACCCCGAAACTACCAACAAAGTTGGAGTTATAAAAAGTGCCGTATATGCGCCCTCTAGACCCCGTGACACGGACCACTTCTGAGGCCTCTTGAAAACGTGATGGCAACAATAACTCTTGCATCCAAGAGTACCTAAAGATGTCTTGAATCGGACCAAACAGCGCATGCTCATCAAACTGTTGCCCACCGAAGAGTTGTGTTGCGCCAATGAAGGTAAGAAGTCCACCCATAATCAATAAGGGTAGAATCAACCGTTCGACGTCTTTGCGAGTCCGAATCATTTGACTGAGAATAAACACCAGTGCCCCATACGTGAGATACACCCACACACCTTGAAAGGAGGTCGCAAATCCTCGCCAGCCTACCGTGAATGATTCGCTGTTTAAAAAGGCAATCATCACCAACACCATATAAAGTCCTAATGGCCACATCCAGCGTTCTTTTTGTATCAGCCGAATCCCTTGATAATGTAACCACCACAGTGAGAGTCCGGCAAGCACCGTTAAGAAGATAAACCAAAAAGCTTTATAGTAATGAAACACATCCACATAAGTCAACGCTTGTGAAAACAGAAAACGCTCAGCTTCAGCCAATGTCGTTTCACGTGCACGCATCACCAATGGTACCCAACCAACAATCAACATCAACGGCAAAAAGAACAGCCAATGCGGCTCTTTTCCACGATTTGCTAGATGGCGTAAACGCCGTTTGCGATCACTCATCACATCGTCCCCTTTTCCTATATTCTAACAAACATTGCCTTGTTTGCATGCATTATATTATCAAATAAAAAAACCATCCCAAAGGATGGCTTATTGGATGGGTCCTGACAGTGTTTCATAGGGCCAACGGTTGATGCCCCCGAGATCGTGGACATTCGTGTAGCCGAGCTCGACTAAGATTTGTGCGGCCTCAGCGCTGCGCCGTCCGCTCCGGCAATACACCACAATCACCGCATCTAAATCAGGAAGACGCATCGGTGCCATCAACTCAAGCGTACTTAACGACAACAACATACTATCCGGAATCCGGTTCTCTTCATGTTCGTAGCGCTCCCGCACATCGATCAACAACGCCCCCTCATTCATCAGGGCGATGGTTTCATCCGCATTGACGCGGGGCACGGACGATCCGCACGCCGCTAACAGCGCCACAAGTCCAAGCGCAACCAACACCATTAGTTTCTTCAAGTGTATCACTCCTTGAAGGTATTATACCCAAAAGAGCCCAAATTGACGCGTCATGTGCACAAAAAAACACGGCCAAAGCCGTGTTTATGCAAGAAATGAAAAATAGACCACCAAGGCCACCAAAAGACCCAAAAAGACGGCGTTCGCAGACCCAAACGAAAGTCTTGAATCACGAATCTTACGGACCACCCACAGATCCTTACTGATGACAAGGGAATAAAGTGTATACCCCATCGCCAACGTCGCAATGTAATCGACGAACTTACTCAGTTGAAAAATCTTCACAAAACTGACATCCACCCCAAAGAACCCTTGGGACACAGGAATGGCAAGATTTCCGGCTAACACACACATTAAGCCAAAGCCCATCAACGCAAAATTCTCACGTTTACGAGCCATGGGATACGACAGTGGTGACACCCCAAAGAAGATTTGCGACATTTTAATGAACGATGTTGCTGTGCCGATGTTCACCAAATACAGCAACCAATACTGAGTCGTCCCACTTTGAAAGCCAACCGATAAAATGGATTTTGAGATAAACCCGTTAAAGATGGGTGCGCCGGTGATCGACAACATCCCAATAATCATCATCACGGAGACCCAAGGCATCGTCTTACCCACCCCTCGTATCTCTGCGACCTTTTTCGTTCGGTACACTTTAATGATGATGCCTGCGCCTAAGAACAGAAGGCTTTTGAAAAACGCGTGATTGAAGATGTGCAATAAGCCCCCATAGTAAATGAGCGGATCGCG
>SKJA01000122.1 GCA_007116105.1 Candidatus Izemoplasma sp. | reverse complement strand
TAAAAAGTACGTCACATTGGTTTGTACTTCAAGTGAGGTGGACTCATAAAGTCCTGCAATGCGCGGCGCAAACACAAAGAGCACCACGCCGATAAGGACGCCGATGGTAAGATTCATGCGCACAAAACGTGAGGCATAAAGCTTCGCATCGTCTAAGGCGTTTTCACCTAACTTATGACCTAACATGATGGCGGTCGCTGCGGCCAAGCCACCATTCGCAAACCAAATCAACCCAATGACTTGATTGCTGATGGTCAGCGACGTCACCGCCAGTGGTGAGATGAAACCAAACGCGATTAAGTAAGCCGACATTCCAAGCCCCCAAATCGTTTCATTCAAAAGCACCGGCAAGGTCTTTTTAAAGACCCGCCTTAAAAAGACTCGGTCGATTAAACGAACACTTGAAAAACGGATACGATACACAGGGTTTCGACTCACAAACATGTACACAATAAACAACACCAAGCCCACACTTGAAGAACTCACCGTCGCAATCGCGGCTCCCTCAACACCAAGCGCTGGGGCACCTAAGTTGCCGTTGATCAACAAGTAATTAAGACCTGTGTTTAAAAACACCACAAAGATTTGCATCATTTGAGGAAAGACGACGTCTTGGACACTACGCATCAACATCGAAAGCATTTGGGTAAACGTAATCGTCACAAACGACACACTCGCAATCCTTAAATACGCCTCACCAAAGCGTGCCACTTCGGGCGTGTTGACGAGATCATCTGAATTGTTGTAAAGGCCAATGAGAACATCTGGCGCAAAAAATGCAATGCTAAAGAAAAACGTCGCAATCATCGTCGAAAGCACCAACACCACAAGAAACACTTTATGGATGTTGAGGAGATCTTTGCTGCCGTAGTATTGCGCGATGAAAATCCCAAAGCCACTCAACAATCCCCAGTTCACCATAAACATCAAAAACGTGATGTTTGAGCTGATGCCCACCGCCGCAATCGCGTTGTCGCCCAGGCGACTGACCATCAAGGTGTCAATGACGCCTAAAAGACCCGCAAAAAACTGACTGAGGGCAATGGGAACAGCGATGGCTAAGGCTTTTTTGTAAAACGAAGACGATGAACTCATCGTGACCTCCTTTAGGCGCTTAGATATTATAGCACAACCTTTCCTAAAAAAAACCGTGAAATTATCACGGTTTTTGAAATTGTTGGCGCAACAAAGCGCGAGGGCTTTTGAGCTGAAAGTAATAACTGCTTGGGGTGTAGATTTCGTAGTATTCAATGCAGCGATCGTCTTCGTCATAAACGTGTGCTAACAATTGATATGAAGGCGCTTCATTGGGCAACTCAAGCGCTTTGGCAATGGCTTTAGGCAGTGCCACCACGCGTAACTGAGAGTGACGATTATCGAGGGTGAGGCGATAGTGGTCTTTAAACACATCCCACGTGTTCAGCGTGTCGTGATACACCTCTAGGAAGTCTGGGAACACACTCAATGGAATCTCAATCCGCGCGTAAAACCGAGGATGACCATCCGCAACGTAGACGCGTTCGAGTGACAGCACGGTTTCGTTTGGTTTAAACCGTTTTGCGAGCGCTTCGTCTGGTTTTAAACGGTATGTTTCTTTTTTCAACGTGATGAAATCGACTTCTTCCGGTTTTTTCCCAAGCGATGCCGCAATCGTGTTGCGGCTTAAAAACAGATAGTTTGGCGTCGGTTCGTAAAGCACCGTGTAAGGCGGCTTAATGCTTACATAACCTCGTTTTGCTAACGTGTCATAAACCGCCCTGACGTCGTCTTGGACAATTTGAAAATACGTAGCAAGTGATTCGACCGTAGGCAAGACATCGCCTTGCAAGAGGGTTTGGTTAATGATTGAACGAATGATGTCATCGAGCAACTGGTCGTAAGGAGACACCTTTGAACGCTTATCAATAAAGAACACCGAAGGCTCAACGTAAATCATAAGTCTTCACCTCATAAGCTAAATACTCACCTGGAATGTAGGTCAACACGTACGCCAACACCTCTTCGTTTTGACCGATGACTTTCGTTCTGATGGTATGCGCAACCGCCCCTTTTTTAGTGTCTAAAGCCAGCGCAATCGATTCACTGAGGGTGCCTGCGCTAAAGGTTGAATCATAGCGGTCGATCAAATGGTGATAATGTCCTTCAATCAGTTCAAACAGACTGTTGTCTTGGTAGGGTGCTTCGGTGAACTTTGGAAACAACGATTCAGGATAATAGTATTCCACATATATCACTGGAAAGTAATCGTAGAAAAAGACTTTCTTTAACAAGTAGTTCGCCTCATCTTCAGCGGTCTGAAGCATCCGTCGACCTGGTGTTTTTTGCGGTTTTTGGCGTTCAACGAGAATGGTTTTTCCACGCAGTTCACGCGTGCCAGTCACGGGGTCATCCAAATAAAAGAAGGTGTTGAGGTCTTTTAAGAGAAAAGGGCGTGTGGTGAGGTAGGCGCCACGGCCTTTAACCGTTTCAATGAGCCCTTCATCGCGAAGTTTTTTATACGCTTGTTTGACCACCGTGGGAGACATATGAAAGAGGGCACACAACTCACTTTCTGTAGGCAGTCGGTCATGATGTTTAATTGTCTTGGTTTGAATGGCGTGTTTGATGCCTTCAACCAACTGTTCATACAGCGGTTTCGTGATCGTCTTATCGAGCAAAATCGAAGAAAAAATCATAGAGAGCCCAACCTTTAGTTTTTTTCTTACAATAGCACATAACAATAAAAAAAGAGCGAAATTCGCCCTTTTCTATAT
>SKJA01000181.1 GCA_007116105.1 Candidatus Izemoplasma sp. | reverse complement strand
TAACGCCTAAAACCAAAGACGCGTTGCTTGAACGTTCCGCCTATTATGACGCTGCGCAGGCCGCCTTTAAAGCACTCTCACATAAACCCTACACCCTCAAAGCGATGCGCGATAAACTGACACTCAAATACTCCTCCAAGACCACCGAAGCCGTCATCACGATGTTGGTTCAGCACCGATATTTAGACGATGAAAGACTGCTTCAAAGTCGCCTTGAGGATGCGCTAAACTTTGAGGTTAAAGGACCAAAACACTATCAAAACACCTGGGTGAGGTATGGGTTTTCACCCACAAACATTGCCCAAGCACTCAGCCACATCGACGAGTCCGTATGGCTCGCACGGTGTGAGGCGCTGCTTGAACAGACGCTCAAACACACCAAACCGTTGCCGGTGGCAGCACTCAAACGTCACCTTTACCAAACGGCTTTACGCGCTGGGTATTCAGGCGCTACCATAGAAGAAGCACTCCGTCAAGTCACGCTCAACGACGTCGATGAAGCCGCGTTGCTTCAAGGCGCCATCGACCGTGTCAAAGGGCGCTACGATGTCACCATTGCCAAAGACAAACACGCACTGATCCAACGATTGCTGCGTCAAGGATTTTCGTATGAAGCGATTAAAAAACACTTAGGATAAAGGGGGTACGGTGATGAAAGGGTTCCAAGCGGACACACTGTATTATTTTAATCAAGGTCAACTCAAAGATGCTTACGAGCATTTTGGGGCACATCTACTCAAAGACGATCAAGGACAGGTGGTGGGCACACGCTTCACCGTCTACGCCCCTCACGCAAAAGCCATCAGTGTGGTGGGTGAGTTCAACGGCTACGAAGACTGGGTCCATCAACTCAGCAAAATCGATGACAGTGGTGTGTGGCGCATTGAAATTCCCGAGAATTTGGAATGGAAAGCCTACAAATACATGATTGAAACGCACCGTGGGGCGAAGCTTTATAAAGCCGATCCTTATGCGTTTTTTAGCAGTGTGCGGCCTGAGACAACCTCTAAAGTCTACGATTTAGAAGGCTACCAGTGGCAAGACGATGCCTTCATGGCTTCGCGTGACCAAGACCATCCTTACACTCAACCAGTCTCGATTTATGAACTGCATGTGGGCACCTGGATGCAAAAACCTGGTGGAGGCTTTCATACGTTCGCAGAACTGGTGGACTTGTTGATTCCTTATCTCAAACGAAACCATTTCACCCATCTTGAACTGATGCCTGTGTATGAACATCCACTCGATGCTTCGTGGGGTTATCAAGGCACCGGGTATTACAGCGTCACCAGCCGCTATGGTGTTCCCAAAGACTTGATGTATTTGGTGGACCGCTGTCATCAAGAGAACATTCGTGTGCTCTTAGACTGGGTGCCAGGGCACATGTGTAAAGACGCCCATGGCCTTTATATGTTTGATGGTGACCCTTTGTATGAATACCAAGAAGCCCACATTCGTGAAAACGTGGTGTGGGGGACGGCCAACTTTGATTTAGGCCGCGGCGAAACCCGCAGTTTCTTAATTTCAAACGCGCTTTACTACTTGAAAAAATTCCACATCGATGGCTTTCGCATCGATGCGGTTTCCAACATCATTTACTATTTAGGGGATTCACGCATCGGCGAGAACCAGGGCGGTCAAGATTTCTTAAGACGACTCTCTGAAGCCGTCTTCGAAGCGCATCCGACGGCCATCTTAGCCGCCGAAGATTCCACCGCCTACCCCAAAGTCACCCATCCCGTGGAATACGGAGGGCTTGGGTTTAATTACAAATGGAACATGGGTTGGATGAACGACACGCTCAAGTACTTTGAGAAAGACCCCATCTACCGTAAGTTTCATCATCATGAACTGACCTTCTCGATGCATTATGCTTACAGTGAAAACTACATTTTGCCTTTGTCGCATGACGAAGTGGTCCATGGTAAACACTCCTTGGTTGAAAAAATGCCCGGCGATTACTGGCAAAAGTTTGCGAACTACCGTGCCTTACTCGGCTATTTTTACACCCACCCAGGAAAAACACTGTTGTTTATGGGTGGCGAGTTTGGCCACATGCATGAATGGAAAGATTACACCGAACTCGATTGGCATCTGTTAAGCTACCCAATGCACGACAGCGCCTTGCGTTACAACCGTGACATGATGGCGCTGGTGGAAAGTGAAGGCGCACTGCATGCGCTTGATCATGAACCCAGTGGCTTCCAATGGATCGACCAACACAACGCCGATCAATCCATTTTGACGTATGTGCGTTACGCTAAACCGTATGATGAGCCTCTCATCGTGATGTTAAACTTGACCCCCGCCTCTTACCATGACTACCGTATTGGCGTGCCTAAAGAGGGGGTCTATGACGAAATCATGAACTCAGATAAATCCATCTATGGTGGATCCAATCTATTTAATGGCCTTCCTCTAAACACACAGCTCACCCCATCCCATGGGTTCAATCAATCGCTTTCTCTCACCCTTTCACCGCTTTCACTGACCCTTTTAAAATGGCGTAAAGCATGAAAGATGTCCTTGCGATGGTGTTGGTGGGAGGGCGAGGCAGTCGTCTTCACGCGATGACCAAACGCACCGCCAAACCGGCACTGCCTTTTCTTGGAAAATACAAACTGATTGATTTTGTTTTAAGCAATTTATCCCACTCGTTCATCGATACGGTGGGTGTTTTGACACAATATGAGCCGCAAGAGTTGATGAACTACATTCAACGAGGCAGCTCTTGGGATTTGGATGTCCGCGAAGGGGGCATCCATTTTCTCACGCCCTATCTCTCACAAGAAGG
>SKJA01000019.1 GCA_007116105.1 Candidatus Izemoplasma sp. | reverse complement strand
GAGGTCATCGTTTTTATTTAGACGTTATAGGTGGTTGAAGCGGTGTTTCCTCCGCGCCCTGTCCAGTTTGTGTGGAAGAACTTTCCGCGAGGCTCGTCGGTACGTTCATACGTGTGAGCGCCAAAGAAGTCGCGTTGCGCTTGGAGTAAGTTTGCGGGCAAATGCTCACTGGTGTAGCCATCAAAGTAAGCCAGCGCTGAAGACATGGCGGGCATTGGAATGCCGTTCAAGATGGCTTGAGCTAGAACGGTTCTCAGTGAAGGGATGACGGTTTGCATGGTCTCTTTGAAGTAGGGGTCAAGCAATAGATTTTTAAGCAGCGGTTCACGGTCATAAGCGGCTTTAATCTTATCTAAGAAAACCGAGCGAATGATGCACCCTCCGCGCCACATTAAGGCAATGCCACCGTAGTTTAAGTCCCATTGATATTCTTTAGCGGCTTGATGCATGAGTGCGTAGCCTTGCGTATAGGACAGTATTTTTGCTGCGTACAACGCTTTTTTGAGTTGTTCTAAAAAGGCTTCTTTATCACCATGATACGCCATCATGGCTTTGGGATACGCTTTTGAAGCCACAACACGTTCTTCTTTTTGAGCCGATAAGAAACGTGCAAACACAGACTCAGCAATGAGGGTGAGTGGCGTGCCATATTCAAGCGCCGCATTCGCGGTCCACTTCCCGGTGCCTTTTTGACCTGCAGTGTCTAAAATTTTATCAATAAGGTGTGTCCCATCGTCTTCTTTAAAGGCGAGTATTTGAGCGGTGATTTCAATGAGGTAACTGTCGAGTTCACTTTGATTCCATGTCTCAAAGGTTTTAGCCATCGCGTCGTTGCTCATACCTAAATAGCTTTTCATGACATGATAGGCTTCCGTGATCAACTGAATGTCTCCATACTCGATGCCGTTGTGGACCATTTTAACAAAGTGACCTGCGCCATCTTCACCGACCCAATCACAGCACACGCTGCCATCTTCGACCTTTGCTGCGATGCCCTGTAAAATGGGTTTCACGATAGGCCACGCTTCTTTTGCGCCACCGGGCATGATTGAAGGTCCAATTAAGGCACCTTCTTCACCACCTGAGACGCCTGTACCAATGAAGTGTATGCCTTGTTTTTTTAACGCTTGGGTCCGACGTGTGGTGTCATGATACAAAGAGTTTCCTCCATCTAAAATCACATCGCCCGCCTCAAGAAGCGGCACGAGTTGATCAATTACCATGTCCACCGGTTTTCCCGCTTTAATCATTAACAGGACTTTACGTGGTTTTTTTAGCATGGAAACCAACACACTGACGTCGGTGGTTCCAGCGATCGGCTTGTCTTTGGCTCGACCGTCTAAAAAAGTGTCTACGGTCTCTTGATTTCGTGAAGAGACGACCACCGAAAATCCTTTAGAAGCCATATTTAACGCTAAGTTTTCCCCCATTACAGCAATCCCAATGAGGCCAATATCATACTTCATAACAACGCTCCTTCTCATGTCTACCGACGCTTTTAACCGCCCCGTGTTAGGGGCATTCATCTTCACCGGGGGTGATGGGGTTTTCAAACCACGCACACCCACAATGATCTAGTACTTTCATAATAATCGAGATTGCTTAAATAGTGAAGAATTGTGCGCAGTATTCTCTTGATTGGGTGCCCTCTCGACCACTGAAGATGCCAGAGAGCACGCTTGATCCTAGACAAAAATCCATCGCATCTTGAACAATCATGACCTTGAAGCATGCTATGATAATGACACAATGTATGGAAGGAGGGATGAAAGGATGAGTTCCTTACGCAACCTGTTAATTTTCGGTGTGTTGTTACTGCTTTTAGTTGGGTGTCAACCCAGTCCATCACAAGACTCAGTGATCATTGTGTTTGATGCTTTAGGTGGACAGTCTCTCCCTGAGGTCACCCAAGGGATGGGGCAACCTCTCACCGAACCGCAAACCTTCAAAGAAGGTCATCGGTTCTTAGGGTGGTATCCTTCCATCACCTTCGAAACGCCTTGGCGCTTTGAAGATCCGGTTGAAGAAGACCTAACACTGTTTGCCCGCTGGGAAGTTCAAACTTACCGCATTGATTTTTCGGTTGGAGAAGGCGAAGCCATGACTTCACAAACCGTTCCGTTTGGTGCTTCAATACCCGCGTTCATTCCGTTTAAGGAAGGTCATACTTTTCTTGGATGGTCCCCTGCATTGCCTGAAACCATGCCCGCGAGCGATTTAACATTTACGGCGCTTTGGGAAGTCAACCTCTACCCTTTGACTTTAATCCTCCAGCAGGATACCTTAGGGCCTTTGGGTTCGTTTGAGCTATCTGAAGAAGACGTGATCGTCCAACTCGAAATGGGTGGATTGCATTCCGCTGTGTTAACTTCATTGGGTCGGGTCTTTCTATGGGGTTGGAATCATCAAGGTCAACTCGGAGATGGTAGCGTGATGCAACGCAATGAGCCTGTCGAAATCACAGAACAGTTTAACTTAGCGGAAAATGAACATCTCATCAAGCTTTCTTTAGGTGGCGCACATTCAGCTGCGTTGACGTCTTCAGGACGGGTCTTTATGTGGGGTTGGAATGGACATGGACAACTCGGCAACAATCAAACTGGAAGACAAACAGTGCCTTTAGACATGACGGAATTTTTCCCTTTGCGTTCTGGAGAACGTGTCCGTGAGGTCGTCTTAGGTCAACAATTTTCAACGGCACTGACCACACAAGGGCGGGTGTTCACGTGGGGTGATAATCGCCAAGGTCAACTCGGAGATGCCTCGTTTACGTCCCGCATGGTGCCTACAGACATCACCCGTCAATTTAATCTACACT
>SKJA01000031.1 GCA_007116105.1 Candidatus Izemoplasma sp. | reverse complement strand
CAGGGTCTCACCCCTGGCCAAGTGATTTCGACATGATGCAAGAAACACTTCCAGATTGGATTGAGAGTGACCGCTTTTATGCGTATTATCTTACCGTCAGTGGGCATATGCCCTACCACGCTCAACACCCACAAGTAGAGAAAAACTTAGAGACGATTGAAGCGCTGCTTGAAGCACATGATCGTGAGATTGAGAATCCGAACATCTTAGGCTATTTAGCTGCGAACTTAGAGCTTGAAAGAATGCTTGAGTATTTGCTAGAAGAACTTGACGCACACGGCCGCCGTCACGATACGGTCATTGTCTTAATGAGTGATCACTATCCCTATGGTTTAGACCTCGACGAGTTGATCGAGATGCATCCTGAGAAAACCATTGAAGACAGTCGTCTTGATTTACACCGTGTTCCGTTTATTGTGTATCATCCTTGGTTCTTCCCGCGCAGTTTTCACCAAGTGTTCTCATCGGTTGATGTCACGCCAACCCTCGCAAACTTATTTGACCTTAACTTTCAACCAGGCTTTACCGTTGGCCGTGATGGACTCTCGAGTTTTGCAAACACAGTGCGCTTTCAAAACGGTTCCATTCGCAACCGTTACTATCAGCTCGACATCACTCAGCAATACCAGATCACGCATTTTACAGAAGCATTCACAGACGATGAAGTGATGTTATTCTTTAATGAAATGATCTACCTTCAAACATTAAATCAACGCATTTTGCAAAGCAACTATTTCGGACCTGATGAAGATGAGGTCTCACCTGAATAGTCATCTTACACAAAACAAAACGTCACCTTAAACAAGGTGACGTTTTTAACCTAATAAGACAGATTTACACACAAAAAAAACGTCATTGACGACGTTTTCATTCAAATGGTACTCGCATATTTTTAAGAACGTGCTATCATGAAATTAGACAATCACAGGAGGCAAATATGGCCCTCAGACAAGCAACCATCGACGATTTACAGGCCCTCATTCACTTAGAAAAAAATAGTTTCCACGCGACTCGTAGAATGTCGACAAAAGCGCTAAAAAACAGCCTTTTGTCTTCCTTTCAAGACGTTTGGGTTTGGCAAGATGACCATGTCTTAGGCTGTGCCATTGTCTTTCGCCACGCTTCTGTTCACCGCTTGTATTCGATTGCGGTTGACCCTAAACATCGTGGAAAAAGCATTGGCAAACAACTCATGTTACACGTCCTTCAAGAAGCCCAACGTGCGGGTGCTACTAAAGTCTCGCTCGAGGTCGAACAGAGCAATGTGTATTTAGTCTCTTATTATGAAAACTTCGGGTTTAAAATCACCCAAGCCTTAAAGGATTACTACGGAACGTCACAGGATGCCTTCCGCATGGTGTGTACGCTTCAACGACACGATCAGCGTCAAAAAATCACAGCACAAAACCTCGTGGTGACGGATCTTGAACTGCCTTGGCTCAACCACCTTTCCGATATTCAAATGGTCCAGGCGGATGCGTACATTAACGATGAACGCTACAAGAAAATGCCGGGTGTTAAAATCTTTAATCTGTGTGCATCGTACAGTTATCAATCGTTAGGCTATTATGTGTCGTTGATGGCCGCGGCACGGACTCACCGAGTCATGCCAAACGTCGCGACGATGAACGATTTCTCAGATCCTTTAATTTTAAAATCACTCGGGGAAGAAGCACATGACCAACTTCAAAAGACATTGGCTTCTAATCGTCAAAGTCCTGTCGATGTGATGTCTTATTTTGGTTATACCCCCATCAAGAAATATCAAAAGCTGTTGCGCCGTTTGTATCCTTTGTTTGAATCCCCCTTTGTGCTATACACCTTTGAGAAAGGCTTGGATTGGCGCATCACTGAAGTCAAACGGATTCCGATTGTCGATGTCATGGACGATCCGTTCACCGAAGAAGCTGCGACAGCCTTTTTTCATCAAAAGCGTTATGCTCGGGGTCGTCTAAAAGAGTATTTATACGATTTAGCCATTCTCATTGACCCCGATGAAAAAGCACCTCCTTCGAATGCTTTAGCGCTGTCTAAGTTCAAAGCGGTCGCCAACAAGATGGGGTTTTACACAGAATTCATCACGCAGAAAGATTATGCGCGTCTTGGGGAGTTCGATGCTTTATGGATTCGGGCAACAACGAACGTGAACAACTATACTTACCATTTCTCACGCTATGCGTATGCGGAAGGCTTGGTCGTCATCGACGACCCTTGGGCCATCTTGAAATGCTCCAACAAACTCTTTTTTACTGAAAGCATGAACCGCATTGGCATCAAGACACCCCCTACCGTGTTTGTGAATGAAACAACACCACTGGAAACCTTAGTGCATGAATTAGGGTTCCCCATGATTTTAAAGCAACCGGACAGTGCGTTTTCACTCGGGGTCTTTAAAGTCCTTGACCTTGACACACTCAAAACTCGACTAGACACACTGCTTACCACGTCTGCGTTGGTCATTGCGCAAGCGTACATTCCCAGTAGTTTTGATTGGCGTATTGGCATTTTAGACGGAGAACCGCTGTATGCCTGTCATTACCATATGGCAAAAGGGCACTGGCAAATCATCAACTGGCAATCTAAACGGAAACGCGACCAAGAAGGTCACGTCACCACCGTGCCTTTAGAGGAGGTCCCGCAGTCGGTCCTTAAATCGGCAATCAAAGCTGCCAAAGCCATGGGTGATGGCCTGTTTGGCGTCGATCTCAAAGTGTCTCAAGGACAAGTGTACGTGATTGAAGTCAACGACAACCCAAACCTCGATCACGGCTATGAAGTGTTGGACGGTCAAGAAGCGATTTATGCACGCATCGTTGAAGTCTT
>SKJA01000137.1 GCA_007116105.1 Candidatus Izemoplasma sp. | reverse complement strand
CCCACCACCGCACCTGTGACGACAATCGAGGCAAACAGTCGTTTCATTCGATGGTTTTTTCTTGTTTTCTGCCTAGGCCTTTGATTCAGCGTGATGTGTTTCATCTTTGTCACCCCTTAGAGCGTTACTTAGCATAAAGTATACAATAATCTTCTTTTTGTTTATAGAAAACAGCTTTAGGAAGTTTTAAGGTGCCCGTTCTCTAGTCAATCAAAAAATTCCTATCACTCTTTTACAAAACCCTAATGAAAGGTTTACAGGCTTCTTCAGTTTTTCATCTCGTGGTCTGCGAACATTTGTTAAAACCGAAGATGGACATGAATAAAGAAAAAAACATGTTATAATGGCGCTTTGTCACGCTTTCACACACTAACTTTAGATGAGGAGATGAACCAATGAGAAAACTATTCTGGTCTTTCAGTGTTGTTATGATGGCACTATCCTTGGCTGCTTGCACGGATGAGAAGGCAACAAGAACACTCACGTTTATGGATGGTGATGAGGTGTTGTTATCACAAAACTACGTCGTCGGAGAAGCCTTAGAGGACGTGCAGTATCCCAATCTCAATACCGAGGGGCGTACTTTTTTTGGATGGAGTGATGCCATTCCGAACACCATGCCAGACACCGATGTGACCTTACATGCGGTGTGGGCGTTTTCGGATGTGATTGATTACGAAATCGTAAACGAGGAAGTGACACTCCTTGCCTATCTCGGGTTAAAACCAGAGCTTGTCATTCCGAGCACACTGAATGGCTACCCTGTGGTTGCGATTGGCAATGCGGCCTTTCAAGACAACGCCATCGTCACCCACGTGACGCTTCCTGAGGGAGTAAAAACGATCGGCGATGACGCCTTTAGGAACAGTTCGATTGAACACCTCGAGGTGCCTAGAAGCCTCCTAAGTATTGGCAACAGAGCATTTCAAGACGCGACGTCACTCACCAAGGTGACGTTTGCGCAGGACAGTCAGTTAGAAAGCATTGGACAGTCTGCGTTTAGTCAAGCCTCAGCCCTAACGAACCTTCACCTACCTGAGCGTCTCGTCAGCATCGGCCGGTGGGCGTTTCAAGATGCCAGTGGCCTCACCAGCATCCATCTTCCTGGCAGTCTCACGAGCGTTGGGGCTTCTCCTTTTAGAGGCGCCAGCAATCTAGTAAGCATCACGGTCGATGAAGCAAACGCGACGTTTACTTCCGTGAATGGTGTTTTGTTTGATCAACAGATGACCACTCTGTTGAAGTATCCTGAAGGGATGGAGCTCAGCGAATACACGGTTCCAGCGAGTGTCACGGAGATTGGCGAGTTTGCTTTCAGTTACCTCGGTGTCCTCACCACGGTGTTGTTTGCGCAAGGCAGTGAAGTTGAAAACATCGGCGTGGGTGCCTTTCAAAACGCCCGTGCCCTCACCAGCATCCACCTGCCTGCGAGCGTCCTCAACATTGGCACCAGTGCATTCAAAGGCGCCACTGCCCTGACCACAGTCACGTTCGCACCCGCGAGTCAACTGAGATTTATCAACGCGTCCGCTTTCGAGGAGACCGTCTCACTCACAACCCTCGAGATTCCCCCGAGCGTCACCACCATAGGCAGCCATGCATTCAAAGGCGCGCGTGCCTTAACAAGCCTCCATCTTTCTGCGTCGATCACGAGTCTTGGTCGTAATGCGTTTGAGGGTGCACAGGCAATCACCTTGACCGCAGAAGTGCCCTCGCGTCCTAGTGGTTGGCACGAGGACTGGAATCCATTGAACCGACCGGTGATCTGGGGTTACACCCACGAATAAGTTTAAAAAATAGGCCACCCAAGGTGTCCTATTTTTTGTTATTGACCCTGCGTTTCGCTCTAAGCAGACAAAAAAAAGCGTGTACACACTCAAAAAAAATACGATGATAAAGTGGGGGAGAAAGTCACCTGGTTTCTTTTAACATTGAAACCAAAAATAATCGTTGAAGAAGTCTCGATTTCAGTGTATTGTAATCTGTTAAACATCGAATGAAAAGAGCGTGATACGATGCATCAGTTCCGTTTTAAACCCATCCTCATTCTTATGGTCATCATCAGTATGATCGTTTTTTCCGTGGCGGTACTTTTACTGACACTTGGGGATGCTTTAGACCTTGCCTTTAACGTCATTGGCATCCGGATTGCGACCTTATTTGTGGCGTTCACCTCGTTTTTATCCTCAACCCTTTTTAGCTTGTTGATTTTATATCATAACCGTACGGTGACGCGCATCAACGATGACACCAACCGCCGTGCAGAGTTGTTTCGAGAACTGCAGTTCGCTTCAACCAATTATTCCATCATTGAGTTTATGGATCGGATGCTCATCTATGATGAATCCGCACGCTATGTGGATCGGTTTATACGTAAGCGCAACATGATGTTTCATATGGTGAGTCCTGAAGTGAAAGAAGACGATGTGTATGAACACCCCTCCCGCTTTAACTTCATCTCCATTAAGATCCCTTTCCGGGTGATCGAAGGACGCATGGTCTCAAACATCACCTTTAGTAAGCTCAAGTTTGAACGTGGCGATGAAGTGTACAATTTCTTCACCCCACCAAGTCTTCAAGAAAGTCGTGCGTTTTTACTGTATAACGAACACACAAAGCGCAACAACGTCATCATCAATCTCATTGTTCCCAAAGACAGTGCTTTTTTTGATAAATCAAGCATCAATGATTTCTCGAAAATCAAAATTTCGATTCGCATCACCAGCTTATTGGGTGTTCAAGTAAAAGGCATCAGCGAACTTTATTTTACCAACCCAGAACAAATCGAAGGGGACGGCCGTAACACCTACCGCATCAACTCATCGAACTTCACT
>SKJA01000125.1 GCA_007116105.1 Candidatus Izemoplasma sp. | reverse complement strand
TTAAAAGCTGAGATTCTTGACGCTCATGACAATGGTGAGGGCTTAAGCTTCTCACAAATCTTCACCGAGTACAACGGTGCGTTGCGTGGTGAAAACGAAGACGACGCGGATTTCTCGCGTTGGGCCCGTTTCAAAAACGGTGGCTTACTGATTCGTTTTGAGAATCTTTCCACCGAAGCGTCTTTAAACTTTAACAACACCCGTAATTTTGTTTCTGAGTTTGTGGAAGGTTTAGTGGCGTTTTATCAGCTTTACCGCTTAGAAGACAACCGTGCATTAGAATCGTTAGTGTTCGACCAACCCGTTCAAACACAGTTTGGTGTGCATGTCCTACATGCGACCCCAGGCACTGGCTTTGATCAACCTGTCCTTGTGCCAGGTGAAGCACAAGTCAATGCGTTCCACAATGCCTTCTTAGAGTTCAACACCCTCGCACAATCGGATGAACAACTCGAAACGCTCGTCCGTGAAGCGATTGGTGCTGAGGTGTTCGCTGGCATTCAAGCGTACTATCAAGTTCAGTTTGCCCGTTTACAAAGCAACCCCTTCGCAAACCTTGTGATGATGGAGTTGTTCGCGGAAGTGGATGTGACCTTTAACCGTCATGCCCAGGCGCAAGAAACGCTGTTAGATCAGCTTGAAACACTCTTCCGTCGCCGTGTGTTCCCACCGCTTGATTAACCCTTGACCAACCTTCGGGTTGGTCTTTTTTTTACTCAAAAAAAAACGCCCCTAAGGGCGTTTCATTAAGCTTCTTCGTTGTCTTGTTTGATGGCTTCCACGTCTGCTGGATCGACGTCTTCAGCGTCTTCTGTGGTTTCTTCTTCTTTGTAAGAAGGCATCGAGACGTTACAGATCATCGTGTCCGCCGCGGTGTGAAGTTTGTAGCCTTTAGGTAAGGTTACGTCACGGGCGTAAAGCGCATCGCCTTCACCCAGGCCTGATACGTCGAGGTCAAAGCTGTTGACGCCTTGGCCGACAGGGTATTCACAGCTGAGGGCATTGAGGATGACTTGCAGTAACAGTGGTGAGCTCTTACCGAATTTTTCACGGCCGACAAGGTGGATTGGAATGTCTGCGGTGATTTTGTCTTTGGCGGTGACTTTTTGTAAATCAAAGCTGAAAAACTCGTTTTGACGAATCGGGTTTAAGGTGTAGTCTTTGATGTACACTTGATGTTCAACACCGTCAAGTTTGATTTTAAAGGTTCTGTTTTTGCCGAAGGTTTTTACGGCTTTGGCGAAGTCAAGAGGCTCTGCCTGTAACATGGTAGGTTCGATTTCTTTGCCGTAAACGACACCTGGAACGAGTCCAAGATCGCGACGGACAACCGCCCCTTTTTGTGTTCTTAACGTAATATTCATCATTTCACTCCTTGAGATTATCTTTTAGTATTCTATCACAGTGTGTCTTCTTTGTCTATGAATAGCGGTTTTAGCTTTTGGGTTTGTAAAAACGTTCACGGTCTAAAATTTGAAGCGGCGGGGTAAACTCGCCCGGCGCTGTCTGCGCAAGCGTTTCTCCGAGGACGACAAACTTAGAGTCGATGTTGTCAATGTAATGGAGGGCCAGCGCCTCGGCAAGGTTGGGTTTTTTGGGTGAGCCAAAGTTGCCGTAGTAATGATGCGACAAGACCATGTGTTCGAGTAAGATGCGTTCTTCATGATCAAACACACCCAGTTCATGCGCCGCATGATAGATGGCCTGAGCGCCTAAGGTGATGTGGCCAATCAAGCGTCCCACAGGCCCATACTCAGGGGCTTTATAATCGGTGAGTTCCACCGTTTTAAAGAGATCGTGCAGTAAAATCCCAGCTTTGAGAAGGTCCGCATTTAGGTAAGGGTAGACCTCTAAAAAGCCGTCCGCCAGTTTCAACATCGTGGCGGTGTGATGTGCCACACCCCCAATGTAGGCATGGTGAAACTTGGTGGCCGCAGGGAATAAAAAGAAGGCTTCTTTATGCGTGTCCAACAACGATTTTGTGAGCGCATGAATGGTCGGGTTTTGAATCGCTTCAAGCGTTTTGTCAATGAGGTTGACCAAGGCTTGAGGGTCTTCTTCGGTGGTGGGATAGAAGTCTTTTAAGATTGTCAGTTTTTCAACCACCGGCAATGCTTTTTCTTCAAACGGCGTCGCTTCGAGCAGTTTTAACTGATCTTTTTCTTTATAGACGATGGGTTCGACTGTAAAGTGATACAGGGCGCGAAGGGTCAAGGTTTGGGTGGGTTCTAAGCGAATCGTGAGCCGTTCGGCTTTCGCGTTCACGACCGTGAGTGAATCGGTGTCGTGGGTGCCGACGTTATACGATTCAATGATGCCATACAATTCGGTCATGTTATGCCTCCTCTTCTTCGCTCTTTAAGACAATCGTGCCTAGCCCTTCGAGCGTCAAGGTGTCGGTTGAGCCTTGATTTTGTTTGGTGGAATCAAAGAGTACCTTAAACGATTTATCCAACGCTAAGGTTTCAAGATGGGGCGAGCACTTAAACAACACAACGTAGTGACGAGACCCTTGTTTGAGTTCGTAACTGGCGCAGCCGTGGGGGGAGAAATGGACAAAGGTGTGCTTTAAAATGGCGCTGCGTGATTTTAAGCGGAACAACGGCTCGCTTTGTCTGAGTTGAATGAGAGCTTGGACGTCTTGGATGGCGTCTTGGTGTTCATCGACGAGCTGCCAATCGAAGGCGTTGATCGCATCCGGATGCTGGTAGGAGTTTTCGACGCCTTGTTTGGTTCTAAAACATTCTTGACCCGCATGAAGGAACGGAACGCCTTGGGCCAAGAGGACCATGCTTGTGGCCAGTCGTTGCATCGCTTTTCGTGTGTCGATGGCGGTGTTGGG
>SKJA01000027.1 GCA_007116105.1 Candidatus Izemoplasma sp. | reverse complement strand
CGGGCATCGGTGAAGGGGAAATCTAAGGGATTTTGCTTGGCAAAATCCATCAAAAAGCGAATCATCGTCGGATCATCGTGACCGAGGACATCGAGTTTAAAGAGATTCGCTTCAAATGCATGGTAATCAAAATGGGTCGTCCGCCACGCCGATTGGGTGTCATCCGCAGGGAATTGAACCGGTGTGACTTCGGTGATGGTGTGATCAAAGGGGACCACCACAATGCCGCCTGGGTGTTGTCCAGTCGAGCGTTTCACACCAGCAATGACTTTCGCCCGGCGTTCGATCTCAGCGGGTCGAAGGGTGAGGTTTTGTTTTTCTAAATAGCCTTTAACATACCCAAAGGCGGTTTTATCGGCAACGGTGGATATGGTCCCTGCGCGGAACGCGCGGTCGTGACCGAAAATCTCGCGAATGTAATCGTGGACGTTGCTTTGATAGTCACCCGAAAAATTGAGATCGATGTCGGGCACTTTGTCGCCTTTGAACCCTAAGAATGTTTCAAAGGGAATGTCGTGTCCATCACGGGTGAGGGGTTCTTGACAGTTTGGGCATGTTAACACTCTTAAATCAAAACCACACGTGACGTCATCCAGTGCTTCTTGATAGGGTTTTTCAATCCGCTCAACAGGGTAGCGTTCCCGTTCTTCCGGGGTCCGTTTAAAGGACGTAAAATGACAATGACGACACGCGTAATGCGGCGGCAAGGGGTTGACTTCGGTGATGTCCATGAGGGTCGCGACTAAAGAAGAACCCACCGACCCACGGGAACCGACCAAATAGCCTTCATCCAGTGATTTTTTAACCAACAAATAAGATATGTAATAGACCGATGAAAAGCGGTGCGTGATGATCGCATGCAACTCTTTATCGAGTCGTGCTTGAACCATGGGTGGTAAGGGGTTGCCATATCGGCGATAGGCCTCGCTTAAGGTTCTGTCTTTCAAGGCTTTTTCCACCGAAGGAATGCCTTGTTTGACCAAGAAATCATCGCCTGGGGCGAAGAGTTCTTTGGGGAATGGGGCACAGGCGTCAATCTGTTCTAAAAGGCGGTTTGGCTGGGTGATGACGACATCACGCGCGTCCGCAGCGCCTAAATAGGCATACGCTTCGATCATTTCATCGGTGGTCCGGTAGTATTGTGAGGGCACCTGGTGCACACGCGCCAACTCATGGTATCCACCACCCACGACAGGGGTTTGAATGTAGATGTCGCGATATTTCACACTGCTTTGTTCGATGTGATGCACATCGCCGATGGCGATGACGGGTTTGCCGTAAAAGCGCGCCAGTTCAAGCAAACGTCGGTTGGTGTCTTCCAATCGTTTACGAAACACCGCTTGGGCGGTGTGATCGAGGGTGACGGTGTGTTTGATTGGGTCAAATTGACTAAACTCACTTTCAAACATGTGCAGTGTGTCATCCACAATCGGCAGTTCGATGACGTCAAACTTCTCACTAAACGCAGCAATGACATCGTCTTGATGTTGATAACTGAGCTCATAAAAATAACTGTGCATGCAGCCGCTGCCGACGATGAGATGTTGACGGTGCTTTTCTAAGACGGTGTAGGGCAGGGTTGGGGTTTTATCAAAATAGGTGGTGTTGGCTAAGGAAATCAGCTCATAGAGTTGTTGCATCCCTTGTTGGTTTTTTGCCCATATGGTGAGATGTGTCTTTAATGCATTCGCGTAAGGGTTAAAGTCTTGAAGGTGATTTTTAGGCTTTAAGATGTGCTCAAGTGTCACCACACCACGGGCTTTAAGATCGTGCAGCATCGCTTTAAAAATGTTGACGGTGGCTTCTGTGTCAGCCTCTGCTCGGTGGTGTTGGGTGAGGTCGATGTGAAACAGTTTGGCCACAGCCTTTAAGTTAAAGCGTTTAAGTTTTTGCGCATACAGTGTCCGCGCCATGGCGAGGGTGTCGAGATAGGCATAAGGACGTTTTAAAAGGTCTAAACGTTTGAGCGTGGCTTCTAAAAAGCCAACGTCAAAGCGGGCGTTGTGAGCCACTAAAATGGCTTCGCCCACAAATGCTTCAAAATCCTTCATGACTTGTTCAAGGGGGGGCGCATGTTCTAAATCTAAATCGTTGATGCTGGTGAGTTTTTTGGTAAACGTTGAGAGTTTCTCAGCACGGTAAATAAACGAGTTGAAGCGGTCGATAAGACGGTCACCTTGAAGCTTCACGGCGGAGATTTCAATGATGTCGTCGTAGCGATTCGAAAGTCCTGTGGTCTCAATGTCGAACACGACATACACTTGGTCGAGTAAGGCCCCTTGGTGAGGGGTTGGACTTGGGTGATACAAGACGGTTTGTTCTTCAAAGACGACATTAAACTCGGCCCCGAAAATTGGTTTAATGCCTGTGTTTTTGATGGCTTTATAAAAGTCGGGAAACGCTTGGACGCTGTTGTGATCGGTCAGAGCGATGGCTTTGTGGCCAAAGTGCGTGGCTGCGGCCACGTAGTCTTTGATGTGATCGATGCCATCAAGGGTGGACATTTTACTGTGCAGATGCCACTCAATGCGCTTCTCTTTTGCGTTGTCTTCGCGTTTGGCGGTGTCGTTGGGGTAACGTGAATGTTCTATCGTTTGAGCGGTGATGACAATGTCATGTGAGTATTTGTCCAGTTCAGCCCGGCCATCGACCCGCATCAACATCCCCACTTCAATGTTTTCCATAAAACGAATTTCGGCGTCGTCTCGGACAAATTTCTTCACATAAATGGCGTCGTCGTCATCGCCAATGACAAAGGTAAACAACATCATGCTGCCTTTGATTTTTCGGTGGTTGATGGAGAAGACTTCGCCTTCAAACACATAGTTGGCGTTGCGGTAAGCGGAGAGTGTTTTGTTTAGATCCGCTTCACTCATGGGGATGTCTTTGATGGTGTGTTTGACTTTACCCACACGGTG
>SKJA01000161.1 GCA_007116105.1 Candidatus Izemoplasma sp. | reverse complement strand
GAATGCTTGCAGGTGGCCCTGCGTTGGCTTGCACAGGGGTGGTGTGACTCAATAGAAACAGCACCAACAAGCTTAAGCTGATCAGTGGTAACCAAAAGCGTCTCATATGACCTCCTTCAGCACCTTGATCTTTAGGGTGTGCGTTTGATCGTGATACAAGACGTTGATTTGACCCTCGCCAAGCGTCTTCGAGCGTACCCAAAAGGCAATACGACCGCCGGTTAAAGCACGCATGGAGGGGCCGATAAGATCAATCGCACCCGTCGTGTTTAAGGTGATGACATCATCGCCATAGATGGCGATTTCCCCAAAACGATTGGCCAGGGTGACTTCAACTCTCAGCGTATCATAGGTGTGTGAGTGATGCAAGGTGGTACGGTCGCTCTTTAAGCTTAAACGATAGTCATCGTTAAAGCCTTTTTCGATGGTTTTAAAGCATGCCCCATCGCGATAGGCTTTGATTGCGAAGCGGTTTTCCTTGTCGCCCCAACCGCCTACATAAGTGGTGTAAAAACGCACGGCATCGCTGTAGGTAAGTTTGTTTTTTACCAACACATACCCCATGAGAAGTTTGTCCTTAAACGACATTTTGAGGTTTCGTTTTAACAGTCTTCGTAAGAGTCCTTTGACACGGTTTGCATCACGTCTTGACAGTGGTTCGTTGAGGGCGATGCGTTCACCGATAAAATCGTCGATGAGGATCGGTGGATGAGGCAGATGCGGGAAGCGTTGCGTGTTGGGTTTAAAGAGGCCAATGTATTCATCGTTTTTATACAGTTCGACATACTCCGCGTTGGTCGCAACCCAAACACTGCTCAGTTGTCCCCCAGCGTGATCGCCAATGTGCATCATGGACAACACTTCAGCCACCGGTGCGCTCCCTTGAGAGGCGTATAAATGGGCAGCGTATTTTGGATTGCGCATGATGTCGTTGACACCATGATGACAGACGTGGTCGTTTGAGCCAAATTCTTTGTGGGTGTTGTAGTCATTCATCACCCAACCAATGACACCCATGATGCCTTTGGTTCCATACGCATCGTTCATGACGGTGGCGTGGCGCAAAGCCTGTTCAACACGTTTTTGTTCGTGATCGTTGACTTTTGTGGGAAACATGTGCCCATTGTGTTCGGTGATGAGGTAAGGGTGATGCCCTTGGGTGACTTGTTTTTTGGGTTGCACACCTGCGTTTAAACCGGTGTGCGAAAAGTCATTGAAGGTGTAGATGTCTTCAAACAGTGTTGAGCGTGTGATAAACCGTACGCCCCCAGTGGGGCGTGTGGTGTCGATGGCTTTGACAAGGTCACGGGTGGCTTGATAAAACGTATCGTCATCCGGAGATTCATTGATGCGCGTGCCTAAAATCACAATCGAAGGGTGATTGTAGTCTTCTAAGGTCATCCGTTCAAGTTGACGTTTGGCTTCTTCTTTCCATGCGTCGTCGCCTAGATGTTGCCACCCCGGCAGCTCGGTGAACACCATCAACCCAATCTCATCGCAGCGGTTTAAAAAATGACGACTCGGTGGGTAGTGCGCACTGCGCACGATGTTCACATGTAACCGATGTTTTAAGTGATCCGCGTCTTCCGCTTGGGCCGACGCTGGCATCGCATAACCGACATACGGAAAAGATTGATGGCGGTTGAGCCCTCTTAAAAACACAGGCTCATCGTTGAGATAAAAGTGATCGGCGTCCACACGGATGGTGCGAAACGCCACATCGTCTTCAAACACCAACGCGTCATCCAGCCACACGTTCAAGGTATAACGTTGGGGGTCATCAAGACGCCAAAGTTTGAGGGTGTGTGGTTTAAGATACTCCAACGTCGTCTCGAGTGAGACGGTGTCCTGCCACTGGTCTACCACGGTCTGGCCGTCGGTGAGTTCAACCTTTAGTGAGGCCGTTTGTTGTTGCGGGGTTTCAGGCATCAAACGTATGCGGTAGTGGGTGTGATCGCCATCGACCAAGACATACTTAAAAAAGTGTTGTGGCCGCTCAATCAAGGTCACATCACGGTAAATTCCGCCGTAGGTCAAGTAATCGATGACCCCGCCAAAAGGCGGTTGATCGGCTGTCTCTTTGGCGTCGACGTGAACCAAGATACGGTGCTGGGTGAGGGTCGCATCGAGTTCCACTTCAAAGGGAGTGTAGCCCCCTTTGAAATGTCCTACATGTGCTTGGTTGACGTACACATCACAACGTGCCATGACGCCTTCAAAGCGCACGAAATAACGATGGTTCGGTTGGGGTTCAAGGGTGATGTCTTTAGCGTACACGGCTTCGATGGCGGTGATTGTTTCATCAAAATACCGTAAGGGAACTTCTTTGATGGTGTGAGGGATCATGATACGCTCACCCTCAAAGTGGGTTAAATCGTGTGGGTTAAAGCCTTCTTTAAAGTGCCAATCAAAATTAAGTGACCACGTTTTCATCGTATTCACCTCGCTCTTTTAGACGCTGCACAATCTCTTCATACCGCGTTTCATTGAGGGTGTGTTTTTTGTTGAACAGCCAAAGCGAAAGGCTTAGGCCAATCATTGGCACTAAAAACATCAACAAGCGCATGCCAATGAGGGTGATGGGTTCTTGTGGAAGGGTGACGATCTCACCGTTGATTTCGGTGGGTGTTGTAAACTGGAAGAGTGCCAAGCCAATTCCGATGACCCCTAAAGAAAGCCCCATCGCAAGTTTCACGATAAAGGTTTGAACACTAAACGCCAACGCTTCTGATCGTTGATGGGTCAAGTATTCGCCATATTCGACGGTGTCAGATAGAAGCACCGTTTGTAAAACCATTTGAAACCCTTGACCAATGAAAATCAAAGCCCCAAACGCAAACAAAAGCGCCACCGTGTTCGCTAAGACAAAGGCATTGAACAACAACAACGCAAAGCCCGTCAATTGTAAGCCCATCGCGACATTGAAAATGCCTTTGCGGT
>SKJA01000182.1 GCA_007116105.1 Candidatus Izemoplasma sp. | reverse complement strand
TTTGGTAATGCGCACTCTTCTTATAGGTTGCATACGGCCATTCATTCCAAATACGAACATTTTCTAAAACGAGAGGGCGAATGTTTGTGTCACCCTTAATAAACCATAAGAGTTCATGAATCACACTTTTGAGATGTACTTTTTTAGTCGTCAACAAAGGAAATCCTTCGCGGAGATCAAAACGCATTTGATAGCCAAAAACTGAGCGTGTTCCAGTGCCTGTTCGATCGGCTTTTTGAACGCCTTGGTCCAAGACGTGATTCACGAGGTCGTGGTATTGTTTCATATCATCACTCCTTTGTACAATTATAGCATATTCATAGAGAATTGGCGCGTATAAAAAAGCATCTGACAGCTGTCAGATGCTTTTTTAAACGGGGCGTTTGTGTTGAATAAAACTGACTTTTTCTGCGACCACTTCAGGGTACGAAAAGCTTTTTTCATCTTCGTACGTGAACGTGCGTTGTGTCAATCGCCCACGGACACCAACCACGGAGCCTTTTTGACAGTATTGCACGGTGTTTTCAGCAATCCCATCCCATAAGGTGCAACGAATAAAATCGGTGTCATAGTTGCCTGTTTCCGCATTTTTAAAGCTGCGTTGTAAGGCTAAGGTGATGGTGGTCACGGCTTTTCCAGACTCAAGTGTTTTGAGCTCTGGGTCATAGACGATGCGACCAACGAGCGTTAATGTATTGACCATGAGTTCCTCCTTTTTAGCAACAGTATAGGCAAGTCTTCAAAAGCATGCAAATGCCGAATGTTTGGCGCCAGTGAAACATAGGGGGTTTTTCCTAGGGTGGCCACAAAAAAAACAAGTCGATTTGACTTGTTTTTGAATTTTTGTTGAAATTCTCACAAAGTTTGGGGTGTCTTAAAAGCTAATTTCGACATCACTTTTCTTTGCTTCATCCGCTTCAAAGAACTTTTTGCGAGTCATGCCAATCATCCCAGCGACAATGCTTGTTGGGAAGGTGACAATGCGTTGGTTGAGTGTCGAAACATTGCTGTTGTACACACGGCGAGCAGCTTGCAGATGTTCTTCAACGTTGTTAATTGAGTTTTGCAAATTAACAAACACTTTTTCTGCTTTTAAGTCAGGGTATGCTTCAACGGCAACATTAATGCCTGATTGAACTTCGTTCATACGTCCCATGAACTCTTGTTTTTGCTCGAGTGACAGTTCTTTTGGTAAGCCAGCACGCCACTTCACGACTTTTTCAAACGTTTCGGCTTCGTGTTTGGCATAACCTTTAACGGTTTGAACTAATTTACTTAAAGCGTCAAAGCGCTTTGTAAGTGCGACATCAATGCCTGATTCTGCTTCCTCTACTTTAACTTCTTTTCGTTTAAGTGTGTTCATCGTAGAAATGAACCAACCCACCGGTAACAGTAAAATAACACCGATGATGATTAATACGATCATCCAGTCTTGCATCTTTAAGCCTCCTTAAATATTCTTTTATTAATTTTCAGTTCATCAATAATGTTGTAGATGACCTGTAAATCTTCTTTGAATGCTTTGATAAGTGCTTCATCAATCCGACGGAACAAATGAATGGTGAAATTACTCTTGTTGTTGTTGATGGCCATGTGAAGCTGATTGTCAATAAATGAAAATCCAATCTTCCCAGGATGTGCACGTTCAATCGCCATTAAGCGCTCTTGAAACTGTGGGGTCAAGATGTAAAAGGCGGTGTGCTGATTGGTGCTGTAGGTATTGAATTTTTTATTGAACTCAATGGATTCTAGTTTGACACGATCGTACTTACGACGCGATTGGGGTCTTTGATTTTCTAAGACTTGCAAAAAGCCTTCGAAGTCTTTGTTAAAATCAAAAACATACATTTGTCCTTTGAAATACGTCACATAATACGTTTGTGTGCCGTTTTTGGTTTGCCTTTGACGGCGTTCTTGCAACTGAATATCACTGGCTTCAAAGCGAACACCATCGATTTTCCCTGTGAGCAAATCTTCACTATGAAAACGATCGGCCTTCTTCAAAAACTCACAGTGATACACTTGAGCGGGTGAGAGCCCTCGTTTAGGATCGTAATACCCATCCTCTATCCATTCACTGATCATTTCTTTCAAGTAGTCATTCTTAAATTTTTTGACCACTGAAGAGAACTGTGCAAAACCGACACCGACAAAAATCAACCCGATGAGGATGACCACAATCAGAACTTCAAATCCACCGGGCAAGGTCGAAGCGGCAATAAATAGGCTTAGCACCCCTAAAAGAGCGACGGCTCCACCAATGAGGATAAATTTTTCACTGCGTGCTTTTTTGTCTTGATAGTAACTGAGTTTATCGTTCATTACATACCTCCTTAACGCCATTATACCGAAAGAATGGCTAAAAAACTATGATTATTTTTCTCTTAAATGTCGCGGTGTCATCAGGACATAGGTCCACCGATGAGGTGTTTTCATGGCTTGTGCGACCGGCAACAGGCTCTCAAACGTGATGGTTTGCGCGAGGGCTAACAGGTCAAAGAGATTGACACCATCGAGAATGTAACGCGTGAACTGGTGTGCAACATATTCTAAACTGTCTAAGCTTTGAATGAATGTGCCGATCATTTGTTGATGCACACGTTTAAAATCGGTTTCGTTAAGCTGCGTCTCTAAGGTCTCAAGTTGACGCCATACTGAGTCGATGAAGACCTGTGGTTGATGGCTCTCAGAACCCACCAAGGCATGAGCGGTTTGTGCGTCAAAGGCCGTTTCTAAGCCGTATGAATCGTTAATCAGTCCAGTATCAAGCCAGTGTTCATAGGTGGTTGAACTCAAGCCGAAGGCAAGATCTAAGACGATGGATTGACGCAATTGGTTTAAGATGATCTCTTCCGCTGATCCTGTGACTATCGGGAGTTTCACCCCAAACAACACATTGGGTGTATGAATGTCAGCTTCCATATGAACGTCACGGCGTGTGACGTGGTCAGGCTC
>SKJA01000142.1 GCA_007116105.1 Candidatus Izemoplasma sp. | reverse complement strand
TAAAAGGAGGATTTATCGAATGAAAAAATTACTTGCTTTAACCGTTTTAGGTTTCATCGGCATTCTTGCCGCATGCACCACAGGATTGGAAACAGAAACACTCTCAGCGAACACCCGCTTTGTCGCGATCGACATCAACCCAAGTGTTGAGTTTGTCCTAGACGACGATGACACGGTGCTTTCAGTGGATTACTTAAATGAAGATGCCGAAATCGTGGGTGCTGAGTTAGACCTTGTTGGCTTGCCTTTCAGTGAAGCGTTAGAACTTTACTTAAATGCGGCCATTGAAGCTGGTTACTTAGATGCCAGTGTCGAAGACAATGTGATTGTCATCACCAGTGATGATGAAGACAAAGAAGAAGAAATCATCGAAGACACGAAAGAGGTCTTAACCCGCCGTGGCATCGGTGCCGCAGTGTTTGGTGGCGAAATCTCAGAAGAACATCGTGAACTTGCGGAAACCTATGGCATTGGTGCTGGACGTGCACGTTTAATCGCTCGTGCCGTTGAACTGGATGACAGTTTAACCTTTGAAAGTGCCTTAGAGCTCGAACACAAAGACATCATGCAAATTCTGATCACCGCACACCGTGCTCAGATGCAAGGCTTTATGAACGAACGTCAAGCGCACGCTCAAAGCATGAGAGAAGAAATGCGTGCTTTAGCACAAGAACGTCGTGCACTACACGAAGACGCCATTGAAGAAGGCGAAACGCCTGATTTTGAAGCCATTCGTGAAGAAGTTAGAGATCGGGTTCAAGCGTTACGTGAAGCCCATGAAGCTCGTATGAATGAACTTCGTGAAGAAGCGCAACAACGTCGTAACATGCCCAATCGCCCATAATTAGATACGCTGACGATGCAAACCTTCGGGATTGCATCGTTTTTTTATTTAGATGGATAATACACTAAATTGCATATAGATTCTTCTCAAAACAACCAAAGAGTGCTACACTAAAAGCGACGAAAGAAAAGAGGTGAAGATTCATGCGTTTTTTAACAAAGCTTCAAGGCTTGCTTCATGAACATGTCATTCGAGTGTTACTGTTTGTGGTTGTCGGTGTGTATCTGTTTAATCTATTTCCTTATGTTACCTTTGGTGTGTTTGCGCGAGATTTGCTTGTGCGTGGTATTGTGGCCTTCGTGGTCGTGTCTTTAGCGTTAAAAAGAGAGTGGCTGACGGCTCACATCGTGATCTTCCTCAGTGGCTTTACAGGAGCCGGTGCGGCTTTTATCAACGCCATCTTCTCGTATAGCTTTGCGACCAACAGTTTCTCCTGGACGTTTTCATTGTCTTGGCTTTTAAATGCGTTTGCGTTTGTCTATTTGGTGGTGTACTTTTTAACGTTGGTTCTGGAAAGACCGTCGCATGCGTATGCGTATGAAGATCACCCTTTGTGGCGATATCTCGCGTTTATGTTTGTCTTTTATCTGTTCAGAAACAGTTTCAATACCGCTTTCTTTGTGATGATGCCCATCGTGCTTGTGGGCTTAAGAAGGTATTGGTTGTATGCCGGTGTGCTGGCGCTTGGTACGTTGAGTACATTCCCTTTAAACTTCATCATCGATGCGTTTAACCGGAACCTGTCATGGCGCTTGGTGTCGTATTATTTATATTTGCTTCTAGCGTTGGTGTTGTTGTTTTTCATCGGCAAAGTGTTGTGGCAACAATACTTTGCTAAAAGTGTTTCAGCGGAAGATTCAGATAAACCCTCTTCACCCGCTCAAGAACCCGTATCCGATACGCATGAGGAAGCGTCAGTGGTGACGGAAGATGAACCGATGGATGAAATAGAAAAAGAGAAAAAAGACGATCAATAAAAAAAACATTCTCAGACAAGCGTCTGAGAATGTTTTTACTTGAAACTGAGTCTGAGTGTGGCAAGGCCTGCCAAGCCGCTAAACAACATGGCTAGAATGGCACCATACCCTAAGGACCAATCGACTTCAACGAAGTTTTCTGCCCCTAATAAAACGGTTTTAATCTCGACGTTTTCTGGCAACATTACCAGAAGAATGATGCTGGCAACAAAGGCCACAAAACTCAAGACACTGAGTTTTGGTGAGAACACTAAGATGCCGACGCCTACGAGTGGTAGGCCATAAGCTAACAATGCCCAAACGTTAAAGACAAGTCGAGCGCTTGCGACGGATCCCAGTCCAAAGAAATCTAAGTCAACCAATTCTTTACCAAAAATGATGTCATACCCAAAGTAGCTTTGCTCATCAATCAGTAATGCTGGGAGTAAGGCCATGATGGCCGCTAGCACACCAAAGAGGATGGCGGCGCGGGTAAAACGGATGTTTGTGGGTTTATTCAAGATAATCCCCCCTTTGATTTATTGTATCATGAGTTGGCTTAGAAAGGGTGTAATGGTATAATCTATTAAAAGCTTTGCAGCTTACAGAGCTGATTTGAAGGAGTGAGCGTATGTTTTATCTTGTTATAATCTTAATTATCAGCATGACCGTCTTTTCACTGATCACAGAGTTGTTAAATTATCAACATCGAAACACCCCCTTGCCCAGCAATGTCCAAACGTTGTATGAGCCTGAGAAGTATCAACAAAGTTTAGCCTATCAAATGGCAAACTTTAAGTTAGGGCTGGTTCGTAATGTCGTTCAGACAAGCCTCTTGGTGTTGTTGTTGGCGTTTGGCTTTTTTGGTTGGCTCGAGCAAACACTGAGCACACAGGTGAGTTCACCGATGTGGAACACGTTGCTGTTTTTGTTCGTGTTTTACCTGATCACCCTGGTGATTGGGTTACCCTTTCGCTATTACCGCACGTTTGTGATTGAAGCGTCGTTTGGTTTTAACAAAACCACCAAAGGCTTGTTCTTTGTTGACCTCTTAAAGTCGCTCGTCCTCATCAGCGTCTTAGGCGGGGCTGTCTTGGCAGGACTTCATGCGCTTTATGTGGCCTTCGCTTCACAGTTGACCGTCTTTTTAGTGGCTGCGTATGG
>SKJA01000178.1 GCA_007116105.1 Candidatus Izemoplasma sp. | reverse complement strand
TACGCTGCTTCCCACAAATCACGGGAATCACTGGACACTTCAGAGATGCCTAAATAGCCTGACGCTTTATTCAAATCCTGCATCACTTGTTGAATGGATTTATTTTCTTTGATCGAAATAAACTCCACAATCGCAGGGTCAATGTCGCCACTGCGTGTCCCCATCGCAATGCCTGCAAGTGGGGTAAAGCCCATCGAGGTGTCGATGGAGATGCCGCCACGAACCGCACACAAAGAAGCTCCGTTGCCGATGTGTAAGACCACTGTTTTTAAGTCTTTGATGTCTTTGTTTAGCATCGCCGCGGCGCGCTGAGACACATACTTATGTGAAGTACCGTGGAATCCATATTTACGGACACCGTACTTTTCATACCACGCATATGGGGTCGGATAAATGTAGTTTTCCTTTGGCATGGTTTGATGGAACGCTGTATCGAAGACCGCCACTTGAGGGACCCCCGGCAGTGCCTGTTCAAACGCTTCAATCCCTGTTAGATTCGCAGGATTGTGTAAAGGTGCTAAGTCACTGACTTTATCGATGGCTGCTTTCACGGTCTCGTTAATTAACACCGAATCTTTAAACGCTTCGCCACCATGAACCACGCGGTGACCAACACCACGGATCGCATCATAATTGTCGACAACACCTAAAGATACCAATCGATCTAACAACATGTCGACCGCTTGTGTGTGATTGTGAATGGCTAAAGTTTCACTGTGCTTGTCGCCGTTTTTCTTCAAGGTGAAGACACCATCGTCAAGCCCAATCCGTTCGATGACGCCTGAAGCGATCACCGTTTCTTCTGGCATTTTTAACAACTGGAACTTGAGTGAGGAACTTCCTGCGTTGACTGCAATAATTAACATCTAATCATCCTTTCGTTTAGCAAACCATAATTCTATACGTTCAAGCGTTTTGGAAAACGCCTCGTAGTCGTCAAAAGCGGGTAAATCCGCCAATAAAAAGTCATCGAGTGTTTCGGCTTCGTCGAGTTTTCGTTTTAAGATTAAGACGCTTTTAGGGTGTTGTTTAAACATCCCTTCATCAAGCTTAATCAAACCATATAAGTGAGCTTCCTTAAGAAGTGCACGTTGAAACTGTTCTTTACCACGTTGCTCAAAAAAGTTGTTTTCAATCAAGACCAACGCATACCCTGAAGGAGTCAACCGATGGAGGTGTTTGAGCAACACTTCATACGGTAAATAAGGGAGATTGGACGACACGGGTTGAATCGGAAAATCACAGACGATGCAATCGTACTCTCCCGTCTCGAAGGTCAGGGTGTCTTGGAGGTAAAAATCGTGATTAAACGCTAACACATCCATCAAATTCGTGGCGGTGTCGATCATGTTCGGATCGTCGTCTACACCCACATAAAACAGCTCGTCTTTGAGTGCTTGAGGCAGGGCCGCGAGTAGGTTGCCTGTGCCCACCATCGGATCGAAAATCGTCTTTAATCCAGAAGGATAAAGCTTATCGATTAAATAGCCAAACAATAACCCCATCGTATCGGGTGTCATCATGGCGTTCGAATAACGGTCCTCTTTAAACGCTTTAAGCAACATCAACTGACACGCTTTACGCATCGACCGTTTGTCAAAGGTTTCATCCACAATGTCGTCTTTAAGCGCTTTTAAAGCACTCAATACCGTCTGCGGCAAAGGCATCTCAAGGGTGTCTTCTAAGAGATACGTCCACGTTAAATTCAACGCTTTGAGCGTGCGGTGTTGACTATAGGGTTTTAAATGTTCCGTGCTTTCTTCTAAAAAGGTATAGAGCCTTTCAATTTGTGAATGCTCATTCATTTTATCACCCTCATCATGATAGCATCTATCGCTTTTTTTGTCTAATAAAAATCGTCTAGAAAGAGCTTAGCTTGCTTTAAGTGGACGGCTTTGCTATCATGAGTACAGGTGATTTAATGAAAAAAATCGTGGTTAAAGCCATTACCCAATATCAAGCCGTAAGCCAGCATAAAACACCGACGTGCAAATATCATCCAACCTGCTCTCATTACGCCAAAGAGGCGTTTGAAACACGGGCTTTTCCTGTGGCCCTATCTCTAAGTGTGTGGCGAATCGTTCGCTGCAACCCATTCTCTAAGGGCGGGTATGACCCTGTCCCTAAACCCAAAGATAAAAAGGAGTCGCCTCATGAATAAAAAATTGTTTACTTCAGAATCGGTCACCGAAGGACATCCAGATAAAATTTGTGACCAAATTTCTGATGCCATTCTCGATGCCCTACTCACGCAAGACCCCCACGCACGTGTGGCCTGTGAAACTGCGGTGACGACAGGCTTGGTGTTGGTCTTTGGTGAAATCACCACGACAACGTATGTCGACATTCAACAGATTGTCCGACAAACGGTCTTAGACATTGGCTACAACCGTGGGAAGTACGGCTTTGATGCGGAAACCATGGGTGTCTTGGTTGCCATCGACGAACAATCTCCAGACATTGCCCAAGGCTTAGGTCAAGAGGATAAAGCCAATCAAGGCGCTGGCGATCAAGGGATCATGTTTGGCTATGCGACCGACGAGACCGAAGAATATTTACCCATCACGGCCATGCTGGCACACAAACTCGCACGACGTCTTGCCTATGTGCGAAAACAAGGGTTAATAGACTATCTAAGACCTGATGGAAAGACACAAGTCACCGTTGAGTTTGATGACCAGCATCAACCTGTACGTATCGATGCTTTGGTCATCTCCACCCAACACCGTCCCGGTATTGCTCAAGAAGTCATTCATGAAGATCTCAAAAAGCATGTGATTGACGCGGTCATTCCTGCGCATCTGCTCGATGAGCACACACAGTATTTTATCAACCCAACCGGCGCCTTTGTGATTGGTGGCCCCCAAGGGGACGCCGGACTCACAGGGCGTAAAATCATCGTTGACACCTACGGGGGTGCAGCTCGTCATGGAGGGGGCGCCTTCAGTGGGAAAGACCCTTCTAAAGTCGATCGCTC